>NZ_JAMBLN010000018.1:0-86859 GCF_023337025.1 Mediterranea sp. ET5
CCCTCACAAGATAGGCATCAGCCTGCGCTATGTCCTCAAATGGGGAAACCAATGGGCAAAAGTGCGGAAAGCTGTCGGTGCGGGAGATGGTGGAAGATTGAAATAGGACCAATTATTCAGCGTGAGTCACGATGACGTGGCATTTTAATCACCTAGTTTCATGGAACGCCTGTAATTTGGTTTACCTTTGTGACTGTCAGAATATACAATAATGAGCAACAACGATAACAATATAGAAAAAAGAAGTTTCGAGGCTTTCATCAATGCCATCGGCTTCGATCAGGAACTTGGCTTATATGTGTCAGTTCGCACGCTCATATCCATTGGGCACATTACAGAGTTTCATAGAAACCGATGTGAAATTAACAAATCCCAGTGTGCGGAAAATCACAGATGCAATCCAAAGCCTGAACAATGTGCCATTTATGCAAGAGCCTCTTGTGCAAATTCAATCATCTAGCAACAAGGAAGTTGCAATTGCGCAAGAACCTCTTGCACAAATTCAGGATGTATCCCAGACAGTAGCCGCTGTTTACCAGATGCCGATTGAGGACATGGAAAAACTGTTCATGTCATCACCCGTCGCAAGAATCAATTGGGCAAGCCATGTAATTATACTCAACAGTTCGCTTCCGTTGGGTGTGGAATATTGGTATATGAAGCAATCCGTGGAAATGGGCTGGAGCAGTAATGTCCTAAAAATGCAAATTGAAAACAAACTGTATAAGCGGCAAATCAACAGCCAAAAAGTCAATAATTTTACTGCCACGCTTCCCGCACCTCAAAGCGACCTTGCCAACTACCTGTTGAAAGACCCGTATATCTTTGATTTGGCAGGAACTAAAGAACGTGCAGACGAAAGAGATATTGAAGAACAACTGGTAAAGCACGTTATCTGTTGGAAATGGGCAACGGATTTGCCTTTGTCGCAAGACAGAAACATTTCCAAATTGGCGACAGTGATTTCTATGCCGACCTGATTCTGTATAATGGACGGCTTCGAGATGGTAAGGCGCATCCGTGAGACGGACGGGGACACGCCCATCCTGTTCGCTTCCGCCCTGACCTCGCCCAAGGATGTGAGGCATGGCTACAAACTGGGGGTGAACAACTACGTGAAGAAGCCATTTGTCCCGGAAGAGATTGATGCGCACATCCATGCCATCCTGAAGATGAAGGAAGGTGCCAAAAGCAGGTCGGTAGAGGGGCACTGCAGGTTCGGTCATTACACGCTCGACACCATACATGCCACCTTGCGTGATGACAACACGGGTAAAACCCGTGTATTGACCACAACGGAAGCCAAAATTCTGCAGCTTCTCGCCGAAAACAAGAATGAGGTCATCCGCCGCGAAGCCATCCTGAGCCGTTGCTGGAAGACGGAAGACAACTTTTTCGCTTCCCGCAGCCTGGATGTGTTTATCAGCAAGCTCCGCAAGCTCTTTGCCGGGGACCCGAATGTGGAAATTAAGACTGCAAGAGGTGTCGGACTGATGCTGGCAGTCAAGTGAAAGCCTCTCAGGCAAGACGGCACGAGGGAGAGATTGTCCCCGACCGATGGTCCATGAAACCAACGATTTTTCCTACCTTTGCAGCCTCAACCGTATGACAACATGAAGATTAGAAACATCGACCTGGGAGAACATCCCATTGTCCTCGCCCCGATGGAGGACGTGACCGACATAGCCTTCCGCCTGATGTGCAAGCATTTCGGAGCGGACCTGGTATACACCGAATTTGTTTCAAGCGACGCACTGGTGCGCTCTGTGAGCAAGACCATGCAGAAGCTGACCATCAGCGACGACGAACGCCCCGTCGCCATCCAGATTTATGGCAAGGAGACCGACGCCATGGTCGAGGCGGCACGCATCGTGGAGGAGGCACGCCCCGACATCCTCGACATCAACTTCGGCTGTCCCGTGAAGCGGGTAGCAGGCAAGGGTGCGGGTGCAGGAATGCTGCAGAACATCCCGAAGATGCTGGAGATTACCCGTGCAGTGGTCGATGCCGTGAAGATTCCCGTCACCGTGAAGACCCGCCTGGGCTGGGATGCCGACCACAAAATCATCGTCGACCTGGCGGAGCGTCTTCAGGACTGCGGCATCGAGGCGCTGACCATCCACGGACGGACACGCGCACAGATGTACACCGGCGAGGCGGACTGGACCCTCATCGGAGCGGTGAAGGAAAACCCGCGGATGCACATCCCCATCATCGGCAACGGCGACGTCACCACCCCGCAACGTGCCGCGGAGTGTTTTGAGCGTTACGGTGTGGACGCGGTGATGATCGGACGCGGCAGCTTCGGGCGTCCGTGGATATTCAAGGAGGTGAAGCACTTCCTGGAGACCGGTGAAGAGCTTCCCCCGCTGTCGTTCGACTGGAAGATGGATGTCCTGCGCGAAGAAGTCCGCCAGAGCGTGGCGCGACTGGACGAGCGAAGGGGTATCCTGCACATACGGCGTCACCTTGCCGCCACTCCCCTGTTCAAGGGTTTGCCGAACTTCCGCGACACACGCATCGCCATGCTGCGCGCCGAGACCGTCGACGAGCTGTTCAGCATCTTCGACGACATCAAGGAGCGTTACGGCAAGGAGTAAGGACACACCGCGGGATGCGAAGGCACAAAAAAAACGAAGACCACCAGGGACGCGCCTTTGTGCCTTCGTATCTCGTCATCATTGTCAATTATCAGAGTTGTCCATTGTCAATCAAAAAGTTCCCTTCCTCTCTCAGGAACATGCTGGCAATCATAATGGAGTTTATGCCTATAGCAAAAACGACAATAGTGTGTATATGATTTGCATCCGTCTTCTTCTCTCTCCACACTGCATTCTTCTCTAGTCTCCATATATCTTCGCTTTTCTCCACCTCTATATATTTCCCTCTCTGCATCTTTCTCTCCCATCCAGTCTTCCCAGAGAGGAAGGGAACTGTCTTTCTTTAGTTAATGATGGACAAAAGTATGTTATTTTATCTGTAATGCAAAATCTTTTCCTCCTTTTTTGTTGTCTGTACCATAAAATCGTTGTGAGATGTATTTTCTTACACTTCTCAACCATTCCCGCTTTGTTACATTCCGACTGTAAGAAAGATAAGGGTTAAATTTACACTCCATACTTTGCTTCCGCCTGTACAGAAGACGCACTTCATGGACACACACCCTCCGGACATTTGTGTTTGACCGGACAGACACAAGTCTTTCATCGGGCAGACACAAGTGTTTGACGTGGCAAACTAATTGGTTTGATATACCAAAGTATGATACTTAGCCTACCAAAGTATTATACTTAGACCACCTAAGTATTATACTTTGCCTGCCTAAGTATTATACTTTGGTCTGTCAAGTCCCTATGCGTATCAGATTAAGCACGGGTGTGCAGTGAGTCAGGCACGGGTGTGCAGTGAGTCAGTCATCCATGCCCCGTCCGCCGGACAACCGTGTCTGTGGGAGAACGTCCGGACAACGGAAGGGGCGACGCATAAAAAAGGGAGGCGCGTTCGTTTGACGCACCTCCCCGCATGCTCCTCCTGTACGGAGGCAGCGACATATCCCAAATCGGTCATTAGACCGCTCAAAGTTCCCTTCGTTTCAAAAGGGCAAGCTCTTTGAGCATCTTGTCCACCTCTGTCGGCATCTTCTTCCTCGTTCTGTCTCGACGTAGCCCGCTACGTCTTCAACAAAATGAGAAACAAGCTGCCTGACAGATGCGAACAATCTACTCAAACTCTAATGACCGATTTGGGATTATCAAATAGAAAACAGGAATCAGAACTGGTCCACTCCCCATCCGTCGGCCTCCTTCGTCCGCACGCTCACGATGCGGCCGAAGTCATCCGGAGACTCCCAGAGGATCTTGGCACTGTCGTCCAGGTTCTTGGCGTTCTGCATCGGCAGCAGATAGAACTTGCCGTTCTCCAGTCCGAGTCCCATGTAGTTGCTGTTGAACCACTCGGCGCACATCGCCGTCACCGGAGCGTCGAATGAGAGGTACTTCTTCACCGACTTCGCCGTGCGGTCGAGCATGTACAGGTCGTTGCCGCTCGCGATGAACGTGTAGGCACCGGGGTTGGAAGCCTGGGTCGTGTAGGGCAAGGTGTAGACGTAGCTGTCGGCACGCATGATGTCGTCGATGAGGTTGACGTGCGAACCGTCTTCCGAAGCCGAGAGCACCGCCATGTTGTCCACCATCAGGGTCGAACTGTTGTAGTTGTCCTGCCAGATGCGGCAGGTCTGCACGGTATACTGTCCGTCCTTCTCGAAGATGAACACATAGCTGTAGCCCGTGCCTCCGTACTGGTACTGGTCGTGGTAGCCACAGTGCACCAGGTTGTAGCCCTCGTAGTTGTCGAGGGGCACGAAGCCGGCAGGTCCCTCGAAGTGGCGGAGCGCCGAGATGCGTCCCAGCGTGTACTCACCCTTGCTGTCCGACTTGATGTCCGACACGTGGAGCAGGCGCTTGTGCTTGTCGTCATGCAGCAGGCAGAAGTTGCCGCCCAGCTTGCTGACGATGATGTGGGTGTCGGTGAGCGGTTCGTCCTCGCCCTCACACTTGCAGGGCACGGGATAGAAATACTCCGAGTTGGGCAGCTCCTTCGTCGACTTGATGCGGGTGTAAATCTGTCCTTCCTCGTCCTCCAGCACGTCGGTCCAGCCCATGTACATCACATTGGCGGCACGCATGCCGGCAGGCCAGCCTCCGTCAATCATCTCCGAACCGGTCATGTCCTTCACAAAGGTCGACGACTCCACGTCGACCAGCTCGGTGGGCGTGATGACCATCACCTGCGGACCGCCGCCGTACCAGTTGTGCTCGTGCAGGCGGATGGGGTCGTCCGGCAGGTACTCGTCGTTCTCGGCATGATACACACCGACGACCGTACGGATGGTGCTGTTGGCAATGTCGACCTTGTCCCCCAGGAACGAAGAGCTGAGGATGGCGCTCAGGCAGGTGTGCCCGTCCTTCTCGCCCAGGACGTAGAAGCCCGCACCGCTGTACTTCTCACGGACGCTGACATAGACGGTCTGGGCATAGTGCAGGTCGTTCACCAGGTCATGGATGTCGAAGACCAGCAGGGCGTTGCTCATCAGCGAGTCGCAGACATAGGTCAGGTCGCGCTCACGGCTCACGACCTGTGCGTAGTCGATGCTCCATGAATATTCCACATTGGCGATGTCCCGCAGGGTGTCGCCCTGCTCGCTGAGGATGACCGGCGACAGGGTCAGGGTGTCGCCCTGTGCCAGACTGAGGGTACTGCCGCCCCCGAAGGACGACTCGTCGATGACATACTTGGGGATATCCGTGTACGAATAGTTCCCCTTGTCCTCATAGCAGCCTGCAAGGACTGCCGCCACGCAGAGGTATAACAGGATTAGTTTATGTTTCATAGCTTTTTCTTCTCTTTACTTAAGGATTAATATCCGGCCAGTTCGATGGGCGAACCGTCCGCTTCCGTCCACTCGGGGTGGGCATCCAGTGCCTGCTGGTAGGCATCGCGGACCTTACGCATCTCGGTCAGCGAGTAGCCCGAATAGTCGGCAATGCCGGTGGACTCGATGAGGTAGTGGTACTTGGCATCGCTGTAGGGGCCGAAGATGGCGTTGGTGATGTCCTCGGTCCACCACTCGGGCTTGCGCAGGAGGTTGCTGAAATGGGTCTTCACCATCAGGCTGTCGGGGTAACCGACGTCAAAGTGGTCGTTCGCCACGATGCGCAGGGCGAGCGAGACCTCCTCGTCGTCCATGCGTGCGCTGCGCTTGAGCAGGACCTTGAGTGTGTCGGTGAACAGTCCCTTGCGGAACACCACGGGACTGGGCAATGTGTATTCATCGGGCAGTGCCGTGGTGGCAGTGTCCACCACCTCGACGCTCACCTCGCGGTCGGCATCCAGCTGCTGGCCGATGAGCTGTATCGGGAAGCACGCCTCGTAGGTGTCCGTCCCGGGATAGAACTGGAAGGTGACGGTCTGCTCCTTCTCGCCCGTGAAGTAGAGGCGGTGGGAGCTGACGTCGTAAACGGGTATCTCCGCCTCCGAGCAGGCAGCAAATGCAAGCACGGCACACAGAGGCGCACTGAGTAACAGGTGTCTTTTCATAATCATTCTCGAATCGTTTGGTTAAATGGCACTCTCGCTGTCGGGCAACGGGAATACGAAGTTGGCGTCGTAGACGTAGTCCGGGTCAATGCCCAGGCGCTTGTAATAGTAGAAGAGCTGGCCCTCGCCAACGAACTCGCGGTTCGCCTCCTTGACGATTTCCGGACCGAACCATCCTTCGGGGTCGCTGGCAATGATCTGGCTGTACTTGCCCTTCGAGCAGTTGCGCCCTTCACGGACGACATCAATCTCGTCGGCAGCCTTCACATTGTCACCGATGGTGTAGTAGTACTCCGCACGGATATAGTACATCTCGCTCAGGCGCAGCACCGGGAGCAGGTCGGCACAGTAGCTGTTGGACTCGTCGCTGTACTTCAGCGACAGCACGTTGTAGGACGTCGTGTTCAGCAGGACCGCATAGCGCACGTCCGACTGGTCGTCGAACAGGTAGGAGGCGTCGTTGATGTAGAACTTCGTGTTGTCGGCAGTGGCGTCGCTGTAGTTCGTCACGGTCTTCTGGTTGGAGAGGCAGAAGATGACATCGTGATAGAGGCGCGTGTTGCCCGTCGAGGGATAGGTGAACGTGAAGTAGGGGTTGCCCTCGTAGGCTCCGTCAATGATGGGCTGCGTCTCGTCGAACGCCCGCTTGTAGTTCTCCGCGTCGTAGGGTCCGGCGTAGTTGTAGGCGCGTGCCAGGGCGGCGCAGATGGCGTAGTAGTTCATGCGGTAGCCGCGGTAGGTGAAGAAGATGTCCGACGGGGGATTGCCCACACCCGAGCCTTCGAAGTTCTCGATACGGGCGTTCGTCGTCATCCAGTAGGCGCGTTCCTCCGCCGTGTCAAAGGGCTTCACCAGCTCCTTGGCAGCCTGGAGGTCGGCGATGATGCGGTCGAGCACCTCCCGGTTGGAGCTGTACTCCTTGAAGGTACAGGGGTACGTATCCACATAGGGGATGTAGTCCTTCCCGTCATCCTTGACAGGAGCGGGGGCGAACAGACGCAGGACGTCCAGGTGGAGGAAGGCACGCAGAGCCAGCGCCTCGCCCTTGATGAGCTGACGCTCCTCCTCCCCTCCGCGGAACTTGGAGGCAGGCGCCTCCTCTATCTGGGCAATCAGGTTGTTGCAGTTGGCGATGCTGTTGTACATCTTCGACCAGATGTCGTCGATGACATCTTCCACCTTGGAGTCGGTGTATTCGAAGCTGGCGAACTTGTCGTAGAGGGTGTTCGTGCCCAGGTACCAGGAAGAGTACATCTGTGCGGCGGCATCCAGGTAGCCCCACGTCAGGGCGGAACCGTAGAGCGAGGTCTCCGACATCTGACGGTAGACACCGTTGAGGGTCACGCGGTAGCCGTCGCCCTCGGCAAACAGCTCGTCCTGCGTCAGCGTGTCAGACGGACGCACGTCCAGCCAGTCGGAACAGGAACTGCCCGCCAGGAGCAGGACGGCGGACAAGAGTATGTAGAGTTTCTTCATTTGTCGTACGTTTAAAGGGTTAGAAGGAAGCCTTGACGGCGAAACTTACGGAGCGCGAGTACGGGTAGCTCAAGCCACGCTCCTGCTTCACGGTGGAGGCATAGAACAGGTCGTTGGCAGACAACTCCAGCCGGAGCATGCTCAGTCCCCAGGGGGCTATCAGCTCGTTGTCGAAGGTGTACTCCAGCGAGAGTGAGTTCAGCGTCAGGTAGTTGTAGTCCTGCACGAAGCGCGACGTAGGCTGTGTCTGCGCGATGTTGTTCACGCCTGCCTGCAACGCCTGGAACTTCGACACGTCGCCGGGCTTCTGCCAGCGGTCGGTCAGCACGCGGTAGTCGACGTTGCTGTCATAGATGTCGGCGTCCTCGACCTTGTCGACCAGCGTCTGGTTGTAGCGCTGTCCGCCGAACTCGTACATGAACGTGGTGTAGAGCGAGAAGTTCCTCCACGATGCGCTGAAGCCGAAGGTTCCCTGGCCGTCCGGCTCCTTGTTGCCGATAACGACCTGGTCGCCCGAACGCCAGGTGTCCGTCACCGTCCCGTCAGGACGCAGGAACAGCTCCTTGCCCGACGCAGGGTCGATGCCCAGCGAACGTACGCCCCAAATGGAATTCATCGAACCGCCCTCGACGTATTGCAACAGCGGCTGCGAACGTGAGCTCTGGTTGAAGGGGTCGCTGTAGTAGTCCTGCACCTGCTTGTTGTAGTCGCGCAGGCTGTCGGAAATCTTCAGAATCTTGTTGCGGTTGTGTGCCAGGTTGGCGAAGATGGAGACGTACCAGTCGCGGTTGCGGAAGATGTCGGAACGGAAGTCCAGCTCGAAACCGCGGTTCTCCACCTCACCCACATTGTCCTTGTAGGTCGTGAAGCCCGTGTGGCTGGGGATGGTCACGTCGTTCACCATGTCCGTCGTACGCTTCACATAGTAGCTCGCCTTCAGGTAGAACAGCCGACGCAGGAAGCTCACCTCGAAGCCGACGTCGAGCGTGTTGGTCGTCTCCCAGCGCAATGCCTCGTTGCCCAGGGCGTAGAGCGTGGCGCCATAGCCCGTCTTGTACCATTCGTCGGTGAATATCTGATAGGTGGTCTCTGCCTGGTAGGGGGCGAAGTTGACGGCGCCCGTCTGTCCGTAGCTTCCGCGGAGCTTGAGCAGGTCGAAGAAGCCCAGGTCGCTGATTGCCTCGTAGTTGTGCAGGTTCAGTCCGACGCCCGTGCTCCAGAACGTTCCGCACTTCTCATCGGCACCGAACTCCGAGGAGCCTTCCACGCGGATGCTGGCGTCGAAGAGGTAGATGTTGTCGTAGCTGTAGTTGAACACGCCCACGCCACCCATCTGACGGGTCGTGTTCTCGCTCGTCGACGGCTTCTCATAGACTTCCTGCGCATAGTTGGGCGAATGGAGGATGCCCGAGGGGAAGCCGCGGTAGGTCGTGCTGACCGACTCGGTCTGCGTCTCCTGCGCGTTAAAGCCCAGCGAGAAGTTCAGGTTGTGCTTGCCGAAGAACTGGTTGTAGGACAGGGTGCTCTGGAAGTCCCAGTTCAGGTTGGAGCCCGAGCCGGTGGTCAGTTCGCCCGACGAGTAGTTGGTGGAGCTGATGGGGTTGGTATTCTTCTTCGAGAGCGGGTCGAGGAAGCGGTCGCTCTTGTTCGTCTGGTAGGTGACACCCAGCGAGGCTTTCCACAGCAAGTGGTGCGTGATGTTCCACTGCAGGCTCAGGTTGTCGATAAGCTCGTTGTACGACGACTTGTCAAAGTTGTGCAACCCTGCCTCATAGAGCGGGTTGGTGATGGTGCCCGACATGTGCCAGTCTTCCAGCTCCTCGAGGTAGTTGCCGTTCTCGTCGGTGTACACGTCGTAGGGCTGCTTGGTGGTGTAGTCGGAGAAGGAGCCGTAGGGTGACTCCTGACTGTGGGTCGTGTTGAAGCTGACGTAGTTGCGCACCTGAAGCTTGTTGATGCGATAGTCGAGGTACATGCCTCCGCCCATCGTCCGACGACCCGAACCCTTCATGACACCGTCGTCCTGCTTGTAGTTGAGGTCGACGCCGAAGCGCAGGTTCTCCGTACCGCCGTCGATGTAGAGGCTGTGGTTATGGTTGAACACCGTGCGCAGGGGCTTCGACAGCCAGTAGGTGTCGACACCGCGCCGGACGTTGTACAGCTTGCCCTGATACTCCTCGTTCAGCCGTTCCTGGTCGGCGGGAGTGTCGGAGACGTAGCATCCTGCGAGGCGTTCTGCCTCCAGCTTCTCAGCCGCGTTGAGCAGGTGGTAGTCGCTCAGGTCAGGCGCCTCGACCTCACCGGTGAAGCTGTACTGCACGTTGAGCTTGCCGGGCTTCGGAGTGACGGTCGTGATGACAACCACACCGTTGGCTGCACGCGAACCGTACATCGCCGTGGCGGCGGCATCCTTGAGGATGGTGATGCTCTCGATGCGAGAGGGGTCCATGTCGTAGAGTTTCGTCACGTCGATTTCGAAGCCGTCCATGATGAAGGTCGGCAGGTTCGGGTTGTTCTGCAGGTTCGACTTCGAGGTCAGGCTCTGCGTATCCAGCTCCTTCACGCCGATACCGGAGTTACCACGGATGGACACTTCGGGCAGGGCATTCGGGTCCGAACCCCAAGTGGTGTTCTCGGCAATGCGGAACGACGGGTCAAACGCCTGAAGCGCCTTGATGACGTTCGTCTTGGAAACACGTTGCAGCTCCTCCTTGCGGATGGTGGTGGAGTTTCCCGTGAAGCTTTCCTTCTTGAAGTTCACAAAGCCTGTCACCACCACCTCGTCGAGCTGCTGGGCGTCTTCATCCAGACGTATTTCCAGTTCTTTCTCTCCCAGTGCGGACGCTTTCACCCGCACCTCCTTCGTTTCCATACCGACGAAGGAGAACTGCAACACGGCATCCGCTCCTTTCGGCACGTTGATTTGGAACCGTCCGTCGATGTCGGTGATCACACCGTTCATGTTGCCTTTGCGCAACACGGTCACACCGGGGAGCGAGTGGCCTTCCTTGTCTGCCACCCTACCCTTGACGGTAATGAGCGTTCTCTCGGTGCTTGTCTGCAGACCCGTGCTCACCCGCACCGACACCTGTGCTGCCACAGGAGCCGCGCAACAGAGGGCACACGCCAGGAGCGCACCTTGACTCACTAGTAACTCTCGCTTTTTTCTCATGTTCTATATGTATTAAATACTCAACATTAGGATGATTCGTTTCACTTCTTCCGTCTGCGCCACCACGTCAGCGTGTAGCAGGCGATGAGGGCGGCGGGGACAAGCCCCATGAAGAGGATGCGCACCCAGATGAGTGCTCCCTGACCGATAGACATGGCGTCGTCGGCCGGACGCGGACGGTCGGTGTTGATGGGGAAGACGTTGTAGGACAGGTCGCGGAACGACTCGGTGATGAGTGAGAAGTTCGAGCCGTTCAGGGCGTAACGCTCGGTCGTCAGCTCGCCGTTGCTCATGCAGTCCGCGTCGCCCAGGATGAGGATGCGCTGCTCCTTGTCGCCCACCTGACGGGTGAGGCGGAGCATCGTCGGGACGGCAGCCTCGCGTTCGCCCGTCAGGGTGTCGAGCACCGCCTTGTCGTCAACGAAGTCGGTCGTCTGCAACTCCATCCACGAGCCTTGTGCCGGGGTGGTGAGCATGGGGGTCACGTGGAAGGCGGTCGTGTCTGCCCACGCCAGTCCGACGGCACCGGGCATGATGATGCGGTAATCGTTGCGGCGCAGTCCGGCATAGACATCGTTCAGGGCGGCAGCTTCGGGTGTGAGTTCCTGCGCCAGGAGGTCGGCTGCATACTCTGCCGTCGGATGGACGACAATGCCCGGCAGGAAGCGGACGCCGAACGGCTCCACGAGGGGATTCATGACCTCCTGACGGCGCGGCTCACCGGCAATGATGAGGTTGCCCCCGCGCTCCACGTAGTCGTGCAGGCGTGCCAGTTCGCCGTCAGTGAACGGGGTGCGTGCCTCGGCAATGACCACGATGTCGATGTCGGCAGGGATGCCCGTGGAATCCGCCAGGTTCAGCCCGACGGCATCAAAGCCCTGGTTGATGAGGGAGTAGCGGAAGGTGAGGTTGCGGGCAAAGGCGGCATAGTCGCGCTCGCCTGCCTTGTCGATGCTGCGTTCGCCGTGACCAGCGACAAAGCCCACCTTGGGAGCCTTGACGACGAGCCGCTTCAGGGCAGCGGTGATTTCGCTCTCACGCGGGTCGCGCTGATTGTCGTCATACACACGCAGGAAGCTGCGTGCACCGTTCTCCCGTTCGAGGACGCGGACGAAGCGGTTGCCTTCGGGCGTGAGGTCGATGATGCGATGTATCTCTTCGGGACTGAGGAACATGTCGAAGTCCAGGTCCATGATGTCGCACATGCGGCGGGCGATGCCTTCCTCGTCCAATCCGGGGAACTGGGCATAGATGGAGGGATTGTTCACCCGGTCGTAGTAGTAGACGTAGTTCATCTCCAGCTCGGGCTTGAAGCGGATGTACTTCTCGAACTGCTCGCGGTCGTAGTTCAGCCGGGAGGGCATGCCCTTGCCGTAGTTCTCGTCGAGCAGGTTGACATAGGTGGTGATGGTCAGTCCGCCGGTCAGCTGCTTCATGACTTCCTGGCTCTCGGGCGTGAGCGTGTTCGCCTTGGTGGCAGTGGCGTCGTAGTAGCCCATGAGCTTGGGGCGTGTGGTGGTGTAGCCGACGAGGAGGGCGACGCAGACCGTCAACGTGTACTGCATCCACTTGACAGCCGGCTTCACCGACGTGCGTGCGAACTTGAGCTTCAGGATGGAGAGCACGAGGAAGAGGACGATGACGATGAAGAAGTAGAGCACGTCCTGACTGCAAATCATGCCCTCGATGAGGCTGTCCGAACGGCCGGAGAGGGAGAGCCAGTAGGTGATGTCACGGACGAAGGCGATGTCCTGCCCCACATTACCAATGTAGTTGAGCAGTGCCAGCAGCGTCAGTGTGCCGACGGCGGCGACCACCTGATAGGCGGTCAGGGTGGACATGAAGAGTCCGATGGCGGCATAGGCACAGGTGAGCAACAGGATGCCCAGCAGACCCGTGAAGGCGAAGGGGTAGTCAAAGTGCTCCACTGTCAGGGCACAGAAGACGAGGAACAGCAACAGCACGGCGATGAGCAGGAGGGCATAGACCAGCATCGACAGGTACTTGCCGAGGATAATCTGGGTGTTCGTTACCGGAGAGGAGTAAAGCAACTTGATGGAGCCGCTGCTGTACTCCTTGCTCATCAGCCCCATCGTGAGCAGGGGGATGTAGAGATAAAGGTTGTCCTGCATGGCGGCAAACACACCGCCGAAGCCCAACAGGAGGCGCGAGGTGAGGTTATAGGGACGGTAGCCCAGTGCGAGGTAACGCAGCTGGTCGTCGATCAGGTCGGAGAAGGTAAGCCCCGCCTGAAATGCGAAGATGATCAGTATGAGCCAGGCGATGGGCGAGCAGAACAGGTTGTACAGCTCCGCCTTGGCTATTTTCCATGTTGTTTTCATATTCACTGGAAATGGGTTAGTTGACGAGTTAACAAGTAAACGTGGGAACGGACGGACTGCACCCGGTCGACGGGGGAACGGACGGACCGGGAGACGGTGCCTCATCCTTCCCCCTTCGAGAGGCGGGCGAATATCTCGTCGAGCGAGCGACGTTCGAGCCTGATTTCCTTCAAGCCCCATCCGCTGCGGACGCTCCGGTCGATGACCCGTTCGGTGATGTCGGGGCGGCGGTCGAAGTGAACGCGGAAACTTCCGTCGCCCAGGTCCTCGCTGCCGGTGACACCATCCAGTGCAGCCAGCTCATCCGTCGTCGGCGGATTGTCCCACACGACAAGGAACGAGGTGGGCGCGACGTAGTTGTCAAAGTCGTCCATCGTACCGGTGAAGACGACGTGTCCGCGCTCGATCATGCGTATCTCGTCACACGTCGCCTGCACCTCCGAGAGGATGTGGGTGGAGAGCATCACGGCATGGTCGGACGCGAGCTCCTTGATGAGGTTACGTATCTCGACAATCTGGTTGGGGTCCAGTCCGTTCGTCGGCTCGTCGAGGACAACGAACTTCGGGCTGTGGACGATGGCCTGCGCGATGCCGGCGCGCTGCTGGTAGCCTCCGGAGAGGTTCTTCAGCAGACGGCTGCGGAAGTGGAGGATGCCGCAACGGTCCATCGCCCGCTCGACAGCGGCAGGGATGGCTGCCTCGTCCATCAGACGCAGGGCGGCGCAGTAGGTCAGGTATTCCTCCACGGTCATGTTGGGATACAAGGGAGGACGTTGGGGGAGGAAGCCGATGTACTTCTTGGCTTCCACCGGATTCTCACGCAGGCTGATGCCGTTGATGTAGACATTGCCTTCGGTCTGGTTGAGTACTCCGCAGATGATGTTCATCGTGGTGGACTTCCCCGCTCCGTTGGAGCCGAGCAGGCCGAAGACACCGCGGCTTCTCACTTCCAGGTTTATGTCGCGTATCGCCCAGTCCACGCTGTAACGGTGGGACAGGTGCTCTACTTTTACAATTGTTTCTTCCATAATGGGTCTATTTAAGTTGACGAGTGGACTGGTTACTATCTTCTGCGCCGGCGCACACGGATGGTGATGCCGCAGGCAGCAAGTGCCAGGGGCAGGAGTCCGGCAAAGCCGTACTTGATCCAGCGGCGGGAGTCACGCCCGAGATAGATTTCGTTGTCCGTAGGTTCGGGGCGGGTGGTGTCCAACGGGTATTCGCCGTAGGAGAGCCACTTGAAGCTTCCGGTGAGCAGGGTGAAGTTCGACGAGTTGACGCCGTTGCGGGTCTTGCCCAGCTCGTAGTTGCTCACGCAGTCGGCGTCACCGGAGATGACGATGCGCTGCTCCTTGTCGCCCACCTGGCGGGTGAGTGCCAGTACCGTGGGGTAGCTTCCCGGACGCTCGCCGCTCAGGCTGTCGGCTGTGGGTACCTGGTCGAGGAAGTCAGTGGTCTGAAGCTCGGTCCAGCTCTTCTCGCCGGAGACGATGACGGGCAGGGCAGTGAACCCGCACGAGGGGTCAAACGAGAGGGCGGTCGCCTCGGGCATGCTGATGGTGTAGCCGTAGGCATAGGGACGACGGTAGGTCGGGAAGGCCTCGGCTGCCTGTGCCGTGATGTGGCCGACGGTCAGTGTCGGCAGGTCCACGTCGTTCGGCTCGACGAGCACGCCGGGCAGGAAGCTGACGCCGAAGGGGGCGACAACAGGATTCATGACCTCCTGACGGCGGTAGTCGCCGAGGATGAAGAGGTTGCCCCCGCGGTTGACGTAGGCGGACAGCTTGCCGCCCTCTGCCTCATCAAAGGGGGTGCGCATGTCGGCAATGACCACGATGTCGACGTCCGCAGGGATATCTTCCCGGGAGAGGTCGACGGTCAGCACGTCGAAGCCCTGGTTGATGAGCGAGTATCGGAAATAGATGCTCTCGGCAAAGCGGTTGTAGTCGCGGTCGCCGGTCTTGTGGATGTCGCGCATCCCGTGGCCCGTGAGGAAAGCGACCTTGGGCGACTTGACGACAAAGCGCTTGAGTGCAGCGGAGATTTCGGTCTCGGAGGGGTGCTTCTGGTTGTCGTCGTAGAGACGGAGGAAGCTGCGCTGTCCGTTCTCACGTTCGATGACGCGGACGAAGCGGTTGCCCTCGGGTCGCAGGTCGATGACCTTGCGTATCTCTTCAGGAGTGAGGAACATGTCGAAGTCGAGGTCGAGGATCTTGCTCATCTTTTCAGCCTTCTGACGGTCGTCCAGCCCCACGAAGCGGTCGTCGAGCGACTCGTTGTCTGCCTTGTCCCAGAAATAGACGTAGCGCATCTTGATCTCGGGCTTGAAGCGCAGGTACTGCTCAAATCGCTCCACGTCATATTTGAGCTGGCTGGGAAGCCCGCTGCCGTAGTTCGGCTCCAGGAGGTTGACGTAGGTCGTGATGGTCAGTCCGCCGTTGAGCTTCTTCACGATGTCCTGGCTGGTGCGGGTGAGCGTGTTCGACTTGGTGGCGGTGCAGTCATAGTAGAACTTCAGCGAGGGCAGCGTCGAGAGATAGCCGACGAGGAAGGCGGCAGCCACCACAGCCGTATAGGTTCCCCACGAACGGGCACGGGACACCTTGCTGCGTCCGGCACGGAGCTTCAGGATGGAGAGGCTGATGAACAGCACGATGACAATGAGGAAGTAGAGCACGTCCTCCGTACAGATGAGTCCGTCGATGAACTGGTAGGCGCGTCCGGAGATGGAGAGCCAGTAGGTGATGTCGCGGACGAAGGCATAGTCCTGCCCCACCTCGCCGACGTAGTTGAGGGCGGCGAGCACGGCGAGCGTACCCATGGCGGCGACCACCTGATAGGAGGTGATGCTCGACATGAACAGTCCGATGGCGCCGTAGGCACAGATGAGCAGGTAGATGCCCAGAATGCCCGAGAAGACCAGCGGCAGGTCGGCGTCCTTCACCGTCAGTCCCGTGAACACGGCCATGACCAGCAGCGGGAAGATGAGCGCCAGGTTGTAGACGAGCACCGAGAGGTACTTGCCCAGGATGATTTGCGGGTTCGTCACGGGCGAGGAATAGAGCAGCTTGATGGAGCCGCTGCTGTACTCGCGGCTCATGAGCCCCATCGTGAGCAGGGGGATGTAGAGGTAGAGGTTGCCGAGCAACCCCGGGAAGATGCCCATCCAGCCGGTGAACATGCCGGAGGTGGCTCCCCACAGGCCGTAGCCCATGGCTTGCGACTGGATTTGGCGTCCGATGGCATCGCTGAAGGCCAGCCCCGACTGGAAGGCGAAGATGACCAGGATGAGCCATGCGATCGGTGAGCAGAAGAGCGAGCGCAGTTCTGCCAATGCTATGCGGATGGTTGTTTTCATAACGGTTCTTTGCTAGGTTCGTTGGTTGAGGTGCGTCGGGAGTCCCGCCGTTCAGGAACGGGAGGCGGCGGCGTCCGTGTGTGCACCGGTGTGCAGGGAGGCGACGCCCTTGCCCGAGAGCTGTGCGAACACGGTGTCGAGCGAGTCGCGTTCGAGCATGATTTCGCTGGGACGCCAGCCTTTCTCCACGGCGAGGGCGGCGACACGGCGGGTCATGCCGTGGTCTTCACCGTCGAAGTGGAGGCGGAAGCGTGTGGGAGTGAGGTGTTCCACCTTGAGGATGCCGGGGATGGCGACAAGCTCCTCCACCGGTGGTGCCTGTTCCAGCACGAGCACAAAGGTGCTCGGCGCCATGTAGTTATTGAAGTCGCGCAGCGAGCCGGTAAAGACCACCCGTCCGTGCTCGATCATCATGATTTCGTCGCACGTGGCCTGCACCTCGGGCAGGATGTGGGTCGAGAGCATCACGGCACGCTCGGCAGCAATCTCTTTGATAAGGTGGCGGATTTCGACAATCTGGTTCGGGTCCAGTCCGTTGGTGGGTTCGTCGAGCACGACGAAGGGCGGGTTATGGACGATGGCCTGCGCGATGCCCACCCGCTGCTGGTAGCCGCCGGAGAGGTTGCCTATCAGGCGGCGACTGAAGTGCATGATGCCGCACTTCTCCTTCGCGCGGTCCACTGCAGGGCGGACCTCCTTCGGGTCCATGAGGCGCAAGCGGGCACAATACATGAGATACTCGTCCACCGTGGCGTCGGTGTACAAAGGAGGGCGTTGTGGCAGGAAGCCGATGTAGCGTTTCGCCTGCACCGGGTCTTCGCGGAGGCTGATGCCGTTGATGTGGACATCTCCCTCGGTCTGGTTGAGCACACCGCAGATGATGTTCATCGTGGTGGACTTCCCCGCTCCGTTGGAGCCCAACAGACCAAACACCCCTTTCTTGCTGATCTGAAGGTTAATGTCCCGGATAGCCCATTGCACGCTGTAGCGATGCGACAGGTGGTCTACCCGTACGATAGGTTCTTCCATAAAGCAGAATAATGTCTTTAGGTTAGTATGGAGCCGACCCCACCGTTCCCCCTAAGAACGGCAGAGCTGCTTTTAATCTGTAAGCGAATGAATATTGAATCCCCTAATCTTTCAATATTTTCTGACTCCCTGTAGGGAGGTGTGCGAATATAGGAAGAAATATTCTGATATACGAGGATGGTGTAACGGCCGTTTGTATTTATTCACACTTGCATATCCATGCAGACAGAACACATTTGCCGATAATACGGTCCTGCTGGCAGACAAATACTGACAGTTTCGTCCTTTCTCACGGACAGAAGATAAGGAAATGCAGCATCCTCCCGACACCGTGTCACGAACTCACAAACAGGCGTTTAGTTTATTTAACGCAATAATGGTTAGAACATCTTGCCGTAACAGATTCTTCATCGGGGCGAAACGGAGGTTTCAAATTCAAACCACGGCACGTAAAAACGACCGTGCGCCTACAGAATAAGTGTCAAAAACACGAACATCTGTAAGCGCACGGCAACGGGTCCGGAGGCAGCGCGTCAGCCCACAGCCGACAGGGCGGCGGTGGCTTTCTTCTCGGTGTATGCCTCCACGACGTTGATGACATAGTCGCCCAGCTTCTCGCACTCGGCAATGAGGTCCATGTAGTGGACACCCATCTGGTAACCGTACTCCCGGTTGTTGATGTCCATCACGTTCTGTGTCTTGAGCTGGTCGCGGTAGTTGTTGATTTCCTGCTCGATGTTGAACGACACGTTCGGGTCTACCTCGTGGGTGGTGTCGTTGAGCAGCGCCATCATCTGCATCATTGCCTCGTTGACGAACTGGAACATCAGTTCGATGTGTTCGTACTGCTTCTCCGTGAAGTCGGTCTTGCCGCTGTGCTTGTGGTTCAGCGTACGCGCCAGGTTGTAGCAGCTGTCGCCGATACTCTCGATTTCGGACACCTCGCGCAGCATCTCGCGTATCTGCTCCTTGCTCTCGGAGCTGAGGCGTCCCTCGGAGACGAGGTTCAGGTAGTTGGCTATCTCCACCTCCATGCGGTCGCTGATATTCTCGTACTTCTCGATGCGGGCGAACAGACGGGTGAAGGCGTCGTCGTCGGTTGTGTGGAGCAGGTCGCGCACAAAGCCGAACATGCGGTGGGTGCGCTTGGCGTAGAGGTTGATTTCCTTGCGTGCCTGGAGGATGGAGAGCTCTGCCGTCGACAGCAGGCCGCCCTCGATGTAGCGCAGGCGGAACTCCTCATCGTCGTCCTTCGCCTTGATGACACGGCAGATAATGCGTTCCATCGGCTTGATGAACCAAATCAGGATGAGCACGTTGCAGATATTGAAGCAGGTGTGGAACGCCGAGAGCGCATAGGTGATTGCGATGTGAGGCGACGCGTCGGGTGCCATCCAGCGGACCAGCCCCCGCACCATGTCGACGAAGGGATGGAACACACACAGCACCCAGATGACTCCGAAGGTGTTGAAGATGAAGTGGGCGAACGCCGCACGCCGTGCCTGCGCATTGCCCGTCAGCGCCGCGATGTTGGAGGTGACCGTCGTGCCGATGTTCTCGCCCATGACCAGCGCGATGCCCATGTACAGGTCGAGCACGCCGCCGGAACAGAGAATCAGCGTGATTGCCATGACCGCTGCCGACGACTGTACCAGCATGGTCAGCACGCTGCCGACCAACAGGAAGAGCAGCGTCGAGAGGAACCCCCAGCCCCGGCACGAGGCGATGAAGCTGATGACCGCCTCGTTGTGCTCCAGGTCCATGGTCAGCGCGTTCTCCCGAAGGGTCGTCAGACCGAGGAACATGAACGAGAAGCCAAAAATAAACTCTCCGAATGACTTGCGCCCGCTCTTGCGGGAGAAAATCAAGGGGAGAGCTACAGCAAACAGGGGGAAAACGAAGTTGCTCATGTTCATCTGGAAACCGAATATCGACATAATCCACGCAGTGAGCGTCGTGCCGATGTTCGCACCCATGATGACGGAGATGGCTTGTGCCAGTGTCAGCAGGCCGGCGTTGACGAAGCTGACCGTCATGACCGTCGTCGCAGTGGACGACTGGACGGCGCCGGTAACGAACGCGCCCGTGAGCAACCCCGTGAACCGGTTCGTCGTCATGGCGCCAAGGATGTGGCGGAGGTGTCCGCCCGTGAGCTTCTGAAGTCCCTCGCTCATGGTCTTCATGCCATACATGAGCAGTGCCAAAGAGCCGAGAAGCTTTAAAAATACGAAAATAGACATGTGGTTTATCTTTATTAATAGAGTCTCCTACCACGCCTCATCCCGATTATGCCTATCTTTAGCCACAGGCTTCCCCACCGACGGGAGACAGCCGCCAAACGAACCGCATAATTGTAACAGGAATGAAACAAGTAATACAAATCTGCTGCAAAAATAATGAAAAAACTCAGAGCTTTCCTATCGGGAGCTCACTTTTGCAAATCTACAAAGGCTTCGGACTCGACATGCCCTACGGCGTGGTGAGTGCCAAGGTGAACAACCACGTGGAGGGTCTGAACTTCCGGGTCTACCACAACAAGGATGTGGAGTTCCTCGACATCTCCAGCGAATCGGGACTGCGCACCTACGTCCGCTCGCTCTGCTTCGTGCTCTGCAAGGCGGTCGCGGACGTATTCCCCGACGGACAAATCCTGCTGGAGCACCCCGTCTCGCGGGGCTACTACTGCAGCCTGCGCATCGGGCGTGAACCGGAGCTCGCCGACGTCACCCGCATCAAGCAGCGCATGGCGGAAATCATCGCCGCCGACCTGCCCTTCCACCGCATCGAGCAACATTCCGAGGAGGCAATCCGCCTCTTCGAGCAGAAGGGCATGACGGACAAGGTGAAGCTCCTGCGCACGACGGGACGGCTCTATACCTATTATTATACGCTCGACGGATTCGTGGACTACTACTACGGTAGCCTCCTCCCCTCGACGGGACACCTGCACCTGTTCGACCTGGTGAAGTACTACGACGGGCTGCTCCTCCGCTTCCCCGACCGCATGAACCCCTCCGTACTGGGCGAGATGGTCAAGCAGGAGAAGATGTTCGACGTCTTCAACGAGAACCGCCGCTGGCAGGAAATCATGGGCGTGAGCACGGTGGGCGACTTCAACGAGGCGATTGCCGAAGGACACGCCACGGACCTCATCAACGTTGCCGAGGCACTGCAGGAGAAGCGCATCGCCCGCATCGCAGACGACATCTGCGCGCGCCCTGACGTGAAGGTGGTGCTCATCTCCGGTCCCTCGTCGTCGGGCAAGACGACCTTCAGCAAGCGGCTCTCCGTCCAGCTCATGGCGAACGGCAAGCGCCCCCACCCCATCTCGCTCGACGACTACTTCGTCGACCGCCAGCACACGCCGCTGGACGCCGACGGGAACTATGACTACGAGTCGCTCTATGCGCTGGACCTCGACCTGTTCAACCAGCACATCCGTTCGCTCATCGCCGGCGAACAGGTGGAGCTGCCGCGCTTCAACTTCACCACCGGGGCGCGCGAGTACCGGGGCGACTTCCTGCACCTGGAGGAGAACGCCATCCTCATCCTCGAAGGCATCCACGCACTGAACCCCGAGCTGACGCCCCACATCCCGGAAGCGAACAAGTACCGCGTGTACGTGTCCGCCCTGACGACCATCTCGCTCGACAACCACAACTACATCCCCACGACGGACAACCGTCTGCTGCGACGCATCATCCGCGACTACAACTACCGGGGCTACTCCGCCGAGGAGACCATCCTGCGCTGGCCGAGCGTACGGGCAGGTGAGGCGAAATGGATTTTCCCGTACCAGGAGAACGCCGACGCCATGTTCAACTCCGCATTGCTCTTCGAGCTGTCGGTGCTCAAGAGCCACGTGGAGCCTGTGCTGTACCGCGTCCCCGAGTCGTCACCGGCCCACTCGGAGGCTTACCGCCTGCGCCGCTTCCTCGAGTACTTCATCCCCGTGCCGGACCGCGACCTTCCGCCGACCTCGCTCCTCAGGGAGTTCCTGGGTGGAAGCAGCTTCACCTACTGACCCAGACGTGTCCGCTCCAGGTCCAGTCCCGTCGGCGACTGGAAGACGTGGAGGCCGAAACGCGGGAGGACGGCAAGGCACACCTCGAGCACCTCAGCCTGCAGCATCTCGTAGGGAATCCATGAACGGTCGGCCGAGAAGAAGTAGAGCTCCAACGGGAGACCCTGCGGACCGGGCTGGAGCTGGCGTATCATCAGCGTCAGCTCCGCATTGATGCGCGGGTTACGACGCAGGCAGTCGGTGAAATAGGCACGGAACACGCGCAGGTTGACCACCTCCTTCTCATCCTTCAGCGGGGCGAACCACTCCTCATCGGCATAGGCGGACAGCTCCTCGGGCGTGCAGAAACGGATGCTCTGCATGTCGATGTTCACCGAGCGCTTTACCCGGCGCCCGCCGCTCTCCTGCATCACACGCCAGTTCTCAAAGGAGTCGCTCACGAGCGTGTAAGGCGGGACCGTCGTCACGGAGTTGTCCCAGTTGAGCACCTTCACCGTCGTCAGGTTGACCTCCGTCACCATGCCGTCGATGCCCTGCTTGGGGATTTTGATCCAGTCGCCCGGACGGAGCATGTCGTTGGCAGAGAGCTGCACCCCGGCGACCAGTCCGATAATGGTGTCCTTGAATATCAACATCAGCACGGTGGCGGCGGCACCCAGGGCGGTGAACAGTGCCAGGGGCGAACGGTTCACCAGGACACTCACCACGCCGATGACGCCGACACAGATGACGATAATCTTCAGCATCTGGTAGACGCCCTTCAGCGGGCGGTCGCGCAGGTCCTCGTGCTGCGTCGAGAGCTCATAGACCGACGAGATGAGAGCGGTGAAGAACCGGATACCCACGATGATGAGCCATATCTGGGAGATGCGCAGCAGGATGTCGAGCCACAGCCCCGTGCCGATGAACACGTAGGGAATCACGACATAGACCACCATCGCAGGCACGAGGTGGGAGATGCTGCGCAACACGCGGGGATTGAAGAGGTAGTCGTCCCACGTGGCCTTGGTCTTCGACACGACCTTCGCGACGAGGGGGATGACCACCCGACGGCAAATCAGGCCGACGAGGTAACCGAACAGGAGAACTGCCACGAGCCAGAGCACGCGGTGGAGGGTGGAAGTGGAGTCTTCGCCCATGAGGTAGCCTTCAGAGCGCAACCACTGGTCGAAGGTGCGAAACATATCTTCATTCATAAGGCAACTAATTTTCTGCAAAGATACAGGGCAATTGACAATGGACAACGTTTCAATTGACAATTGACAATGGACAATTGACAATTGACAATTGCCCTTCGGCATGGGAGCTGTCCAACAAGGCAATAATTGTCCATTGTCAATTGTCCATTGTCAATTGCCTTGTATCTTTGCACCGTATTAACGAACCAAGCTCTACGTGTTATGGAAAACCGGAACACATCGGGACGGGCGGAACGCGAACGGCGCATCTACCGCGTGACCATCGTCGGCAGCGTGGTCAACCTCGCCCTCCTCCTCTTCAAGTTTGCCGCGGGCATCCTCGGGCGCAGTGCCGCCATGCTCGCCGATGCCGTCCATTCGCTGTCGGACTTCGTCACGGACGTCATCGTACTCCTCTTCGTACGCATCTCCAACAAGCCGCAGGACAAGGACCACGACTACGGGCACGGGAAGTACGAGACCCTTGCCACGGCACTCATCGGCATCATCCTCTTCTTCGTCGGACTGGGCATCTTCTGGAACGGCGCACGCTCCATCTGGGCGTTCGTCCGTGGGGAAACGCTCGAAGCGCCCGGCACCCTTGCCCTCGTGGCAGCCCTCCTCTCCATCGTCACCAAGGAAATACTCTACCGCTACACCGTCATCGTGGGACGGCGCGAACAGTCACAGGCGGTCATCGCCAACGCCTGGCACCACCGCAGCGACGCCCTCTCGTCGGTCGGCACGGCAGTGGGCATCGGCGGAGCCATCCTGCTGGGCGACAACTGGCGTGTGCTCGACCCCGTGGCAGCCGTGGTGGTGAGCATCTTCATCGTGAAGGTAGCGTGGGAAATGGTCGTCCCGTGTGCCAACGAACTCATGGAGCAGTCGCTGCCCGAGCAGACCGAACGGGAAATCGAGGAGATTCTCCTCAGCTTCCCCGGCGTGACGGAACCGCACAACCTGCGCACCCGCCGCGTGGGCAACAACTGCGCCATCGATGTGCACGTCCGCATGGACGGCAACCTCACCCTCCACCAGTCACACGAGACCACACGCGCCATGGAGCAGCGCCTGCGCGAGCTCCTGGGCGAAGGGACGTTCATCAACATCCACGTCGAGCCGGCGAAAGGGTAAGTCAGGAGGAGAGGTCCTCGCGGAAGTAGTTGGCAAACTGGTAACTGTTGTTGTGTGACAGGATTTCCTTGTTCGTCTTGTCGCCCTTGGGCGTCCGTTTCTCCTTCCAGTCACTGGGCGTCATGCCCGTGTACCGCTTGAAACACTTGGTGAAGTACTTCGGGTCGTTAAAGCCCGTCATGTAGGCTATCTGGGAGAAGTTGTAGTCGCCGCGCAACAACTCGATGGCGTAGGCAATGCGCACACGGTGCATGAACTCCACGGGCGTCAGTCCGGTGACGGACTTTATCTTGCGGTAGAGCATGGAGCGGCTGATGTTCATCCGCTTGGCAAACAGCTCGATGCTCAGCCCGGCATTGTCCATGTTCTCGCGCATGAAGCGGACGATTTGTGCCAGGAACTCGTCGTTGCTGTTCCACGGCAGCACGTCCGTCCCCGTCGGTCGGCGCGCCCCTCCCGTCAGTCGTTCAGCGGACGGCTCCGCCGCCGCTGCTCCCTCCGGGTTGTCGCGTCGCTGCTGCTCCTCCTCGTGGCGGTGCAGCAACTGGTGGGCGTGCAGCAGCTCCGTGCGTATGTTCTCCTCCTGCTGCTTCAGCCGTTCGACGGTGCGGCGGCACTCCGTCAGCTCCGCCTCCAGACGGGCTATCTCCCCGTCCTTCTCCCGCCCTTCTTCCAACTGGTGCGCATGCGCCTCCTCCAGGTCGGCATGTTCCCTCTCGAGTGTCAGCAGACGGGCACAACGCTCCTGCAAGTCCGTATATCCCCCACGGAGGGTATCATACCGACGCCCCGCCTCATCGAGCAGCATCTGCTCCTTCTCCAGCGTCAGCGTCAGCTCGTTGCACGCCTCCTCCAGCTTCCGGTGCGTGGCGTCCAGCTCGTCGTACGCCTGGCTCTTCTCCGCATAGTGCATCTTCAGCTCCGCATGCTCTCTCCGGACCTCGGAGCACATCCGTTGGTTACGGCGCAGCACATGGAGCAGATAGCCGACGAGCAGCAGGAGCACGACCGCCGCACAGACCGCAGCCAGGAGGCCGTTCTGCAGGTCATACGTACTCCCCGTGGCAGCTTCCAGCCGGACACAACAGGCGGACAAGCAAAGAATGGTCAACGTTCGCATCATAAACAAGTCTTATCTGAGGATTCTACGGCAAAGATAGCTTTTCAATTGACAATTGGCAATGGACCAGGAACAATTATCTCAACTGAGGATGGACAACCGTCTGCGAATCAGGGACGAGCACTCGCCTGTGCATGACGCACGAAAGCACAAGAGGGGCGACCGCTCCGGTCGTCCCTCTTGTCTCCGCCTGATAAGTTCATACCCACGCCGAAGGGAAATTGTCAATTGTCAATTGTCAATTGTCAATTATCCTAGTCCCTGTCGAGGTCGACGAGGTTGCCCTTGAAGTCGAACGTCATCTCCCAGCGGTTGGAGAGCTTGACCTCATATTCCTTGTCATCCTTGTCCTTTTCGACGCTGATGATTTTGGTGTCGGGGTGATTCTCGGACACGTATTTGGTGATGAACGAGGGCACGGCAGCAGCGGGCACCTGGCTGTACTTGCACTCTATCTCCTTCCACTCACCGTTGCGGTAGAACTCCACGTTGTCGCCGTTAGCGAAGACAACCACGTATACTTTCTCAAGGAAGTCGGTCTCCACCTTCGAAATCACCACTTTCTTGTCAGCGAAATGTTGCTTGATGAACTGTTGCGCACTTTGCGGGAACTGGGTCACCGGCATCGAACGTTCGTTGTCGGCTTTCACTTGGGCAGATACCAGGGTAAACATGCAAACGAGGGCAAATAATACTTTTTTCATACGATAGAATATTTAAAGTTAGACATTTATGTTTTTAGTTACGGATGAGACGGTTGCCAATCGACAAGGAATGATACCGTCCGGTTGGACCGGGAACATCGTCCGATTGGACCGGGCGACCAGACCGGTCGCCCCTACATTCACCGCCTGATGGACATCCCCCAACGCCGAAGGGAAATTGTCAATTGTCCATTGTCAATTGTCAATTGAAACGTTGTCAATTGTCAATTATCCTAGTCCCTGTCGAGGTCGACGAGGTTGCCTTTCAGGTCGAACGTCAGCTCCCAGCGGTTGGAGAGCTTGACCTCGTAGAAGCGTCGGTTGTCCTTATACCCCAGCTTCCATATCTTCTGGTCGGCATGGTTCTCCGCCACGTAGCGTCGGATGAACTCGGGGACGGCGGACGAGGGTACCTCCGTGTACTTGCACTCGATTTCTTCCCATTGTCCGTGGCGGTCGAACTCGACCTTGTTCCCGTTGGTAAATATCACGTCGTAGCTGCGGTCGAAGAAGTCGCTTTCCATCTTTGCCAGTGCCACCTTCACCCCCTTGAAGTGCTCGCGGATGAAGCTTTGTGCCTTCTCCGGCAACTGGTCAATGCGGATGGGACGGTCGTCGTCGTTCGTCGCTCGTGCCGTACAGACGGCAATCAGGCACAGGAGGCTCATCAGAATCTTTTTCATAGTCCTACGTTTTTGTCGGGTTTCACTTGTTGTTTCGTTCTTACACTGCAAAATTCGGGTGTAAATCTGAAAAGAATCTGAATCGGACGAAAAAAAATAAGGCTATTGACAAGGGGATTGTTGGACCGGGATGCGTCGGTTCATTGGATGGGGTGCGTCGGGTGTTTGAATGGGGTGCGCCGGGTGTTTGAATTGGACACATCCGTTTATTGGACCGGGCGACCAGACCGGTCGCCCCTACATTTTTTGGAATGTTTTGTTTATGGGGTCCGACGTTTTTATCAATTTGTCAAAATGTCAAATGAACCGTCCGAGAATGCCCACGGTTGCGCCAAAATACGGATTGGTGACCGGGAAAGGAATTTTCAGGCGGTTTGTGAAATACACATTGACAGGGTTTCCGTCGGTTTCTTTTCTTTCTGTCTCCTTTCTCCATCCATCCGTTCCCTTCCGTCGGTCTTTTCACACGGACGGACGCAATTTCACACATCGGAAATCGTGCCCCTTCGGTCTCTAAAAAATGGGGACAGGTGGTTGTTTTCGTACGGACGAACGACCACGACGGTGCGGACACGTCCGTACGACGGTAGTCGTTCGTCCGTACGAAGCCAATCACAGGTGCTTCGGACCGTGGAAATAGGTTCGGCGGATGCTTTTTTTGCGTTAGAAACGGTATAATTATGTAAAGATACGTTTATCCTGATACGTTCTGACGGACGTGTCTTAAAATATTTAACGCGCAATTTTCTAATTGGGACGATTTTGCGAAAATATGCGTTACCTGAAAACGGCAAATCGGGAAAATATGATGTTAAAACCGGACTTTCAATTGACAATTGACAATTGATAATTGACAATGGACAATTATCGCCTTGTAGACACATCCCCCACGCCGCAAGGTAATTGTCAATTGTCCATTGTCAATTGTCAATTGTGTTATGTCGCCCCTACATTCGCCGCCTTATGGGCTCGGTCTTCATGTCACAAGACAAGGCAACCTGCCCAATGAAAACGGGCCCGTGCAACTCTCCGGTCAGGAGATGTCGCACGAGCCCGCACGCCCTTGGATGGGTAGAAATCTTAACTTTAATCCTCTACAACCTGGAAGTCTTCCTTTCCAACGCCGCAGACGGGGCATACCCAGTCTTCGGGAATATCTTCAAACGCAGTGCCCGGAGCAATGCCGCTTTCGGGATCACCTACCTCGGGGTCGTAAACCCAGTCACATACAGTGCAAATGTACTTCTTCATAAGTTCGTTAGCTAAATGGTTTGTAATCGTTTTAACTTTGGACACGACAAAGAAAGTAAATACTTCCGAATGGTCGTCATTCTTTTAACAACATTTTGAAAAGTTCGTCCATTCCGTCGGATGCGCCCTTGGTAATGGTGTGCACGGGCGATGCGCTATGGACCGCAACCGCCTTCGGGTCGATGACGTAGACGGGCACGCCGGGACGGATGTAACGGACGAGTCCGGCGGCGGGATAGACCTGCATCGACGTGCCGATGATGACGAAGATGTCGGCAGTCTCGGCTTCGGCGATGGCATCCTCAAAACGAGGCACCGCCTCGCCGAACCACACGATGAACGGACGCAGCTGCGAGCCGTCGGCAGCCTTGTCCCCCAGGCGGATGACGGGCCTGGCGGGGTCGATGTCGCAGATGCACGACGGGTCGTTCGGGTTGCGGCTGGAGGTCGCCTTCATCAGCTCGCCGTGCAGGTGGATGACGTGCGAACTGCCGGCACGCTCATGCAGGTTGTCCACGTTCTGTGTCACGACCGTGACGTCAAAGTGTTGCTCCAACGCTGCCACCATCCGGTGACCGTGGTTCGGCTCGGTGCGCAGCAGCTCCGCGCGACGCGCGTTGTAGAAGTCCAGCACCAGACCGGGGTCCGCCTCGTAGCCTTCGATGCTGGCGACCTGCTGCACCGGGTAGTTCTCCCACAACCCGTCGGAGTCGCGGAACGTCTTGATGCCGCTTTCGGCACTCATGCCTGCGCCCGTCAGCAGCACAATCTTTTGCTTTTTCATGAATGATTCCTCCTTGTTTGGTGATTAAAGGCAAAATTATGAAAAAATCATTGTGACCCACTCGTTAACTGCAAATATTCAGCTACCTTTGCACCGTTTCAACAAGAATCACAGTCTCAAAACAACTAAGTAAGGAAACAGACATGGATAAATTCAGTTACTCCATCGGGTTGGGCATTGGCCAGAACCTGAAAGGCATGGGAACGGCGGACCTGAACGTCGAGGACTTCGCACAGGCAGTCAAGGACGTTCTCACGGGTGCCGAGCCTGCCATCTCGCACACCGAAGCCCGCCAGATAGTCAACGAATATTTCGAGAAGCTCGAAGAACGGATGAACGCCGAGAACATCGAGAAGGGCAAGGCGTTCCTCGAAGCCAACAAGAACAACCCGAACGTGAAGGTGCTCCCCAGCGGACTGCAATACGAGGTCATCCGCGAGGGCAACGGCAAACGTCCGAAAGCCACCGACCAGGTGCGCTGCCACTACGAGGGAACGCTCATAGACGGCACCCTCTTCGACAGCTCCATCCAGCGCGGCGAACCCGCCGTCTTCGGCGTGAACCAGGTCATCAAGGGATGGGTGGAAGCCCTCCAGCTGATGAGCGAAGGGGCGAAATGGAAGCTCTACATCCCCTCCGAACTGGGTTACGGCGCAGCAGGGGCAGGCGCGATGATTCCGCCCCACAGCGTGCTCATCTTCGAGGTCGAGCTCATCGAGGTGCTCTGATGCGCACACAGACAAAGAACTACAAATCAAACAAACAGATAAGCAAATGAAAAAGTTAGGTATTGCATTGATTGCCGCCGCAGGCCTCTTCGCTTCGTGCGCCGGCAACGCTCCCACAGCCACGTTCAAGTCCGGCGTCGACACTCTGTCGTATGCAGCCGGTGTGGCAAACACCCGCGGTCTGCGCCCCTACCTGGAGCAGCAGATGGGCATCGACTCCACTCAGATGAAGGACTTCATCCGCGGTCTGAAGACAGGTGTGAAGGCTTCCGAGGATGAGAAGCAGAAGGCTTACTATGCCGGCATCCAGATCGGACAGCAGGTGAAGACGATGATTGACCGTTTCAACTACGAGTTGAGCGGCAACGACTCTGTCCGCGTGGTGAACGATGACAACTTCCTCGCTGCTTTCATCGCTGCCGCCATGGAGGACAACAAGGGCATGATGATGGACATGGACAGCGCGATGAACTACCTGCAGAACAACATGGAGCGCATCAAGTCGGACTACCTCGCCGAGACATACGCCGAATACAAGGCTGCCAACGAGAAGTTCCTCGCCGAGAACAAGACGAAGGAAGGTGTCAAGACCACTCCGAGCGGCCTGCAGTACAAGGTGCTCGTGGAAGGCAAGGGCGAAGTGCCTGCTGCTGATTCCCGCGTGAAGGTGAACTACAAGGGTACGCTCATCGACGGCACCGAGTTCGACAGCTCCTACAAGCGCAATACACCGGCTACCTTCGGCGTCAGCCAGGTCATCAAGGGCTGGACTGAGGCTCTGAAGATGATGCCCGTCGGCTCGAAGTGGCAGATTTTCGTTCCGCAGGAACTGGCTTACGGTTCACGTGAAACAGGCAAAATCAAGCCGTTCTCTACGCTCGTCTTCGAGGTTGAACTGCTCGAAATCGTAAAGGACGATAAGAAATAAAATCCGCAGGCGTTGCCTTCGGTAATTCCAACATGCATTTTGAAAGGAGGTCTCCTGCCCCGCAACGGGCAAGGACCTCCTTTCTTCTTGATGGCGATGCACATTCGCCGCCTTGCGGAATCGTTTCCACGCCGAAGGGCAATTGTCAATTGTCCATTGTCAATTGTCAATTAAATCGTTGTCAATTGTCCATTGAGGAACGTAAGCTCCGTAAAATAATCTTTCATCCTTATAAAAAACGGACGGTTCGACAGGCAGGCACGGAGAAACGCCTTATCTTTGCAGGAAATCCAAACGGCTAATCAAACACATCGTTATGAAGATACGCAACTACATGATGCTCATCTGCGCCACGGTGGCATTGGGATGCCTCTCGTGTGCCAACAGCAAGAAAACATCGGCTGCCGAAGGGGAGACGACGGAGAAGGCGGTGCAGGTGCCTGCCTTCAATGCCGACAGTGCCTACCTCTACGTCAAGCAACAGGTGGACTTCGGTCCGCGCACACCGAACAGCCGGGCGCACGACCTCTGCGGTGACTACCTGGCCGCACGGCTGGAGTCCTTCGGCGCGAAGGTCTACAACCAGCGTGCCGACCTGACGGGCTATGACGGCAAGACGCTCAAGGCACGCAACATCATCGGCGCGTTCAACCCCGATGCCAAGCGGCGCGTACTGCTCTGCGCACACTGGGACACCCGTCCGTGGGCAGACAACGACCCCGACGAGGCAAACCACCACAAGCCTATCCTGGGCGCGAACGACGGCGCCAGCGGAGTGGGCGTGCTGCTCGAAGTGGCGCGCCAGCTGCAACAGCAGGCTCCCGCCATCGGTGTCGACATCATCTTCTTCGACATGGAGGACTCCGGCACCCCGCAGTTCGCCTCATCCATGGGCGACGACAGCCACACCTGGTGCCTGGGCTCGCAATACTGGGCACGGGCTCCCCACGTGCAGGGCTACAATGCACGCTTCGGCATCCTCCTCGACATGGTGGGCGGCAAGGGGGCGACCTTCCTGCGTGAGGGCTACTCCATGCAGCATGCCCCGTCCGTGGTGAAGAAGGTGTGGAAGGCTGCCGCCAAGCTGGGCTTCGGGAACTACTTCATCGACGAGGACGGCGGCTATGTGAACGACGACCACGGTCCGGTGAACGAGCTCGCACGCATCCCGTGCATCGACATCATCAACTGCTCACTGACCGACGAGCTGTCGAGCTTCGGCAACTTCTGGCATACGCTCGACGACAACATGGACGTCATCGACCGCGCCACCTTGCAGGCAGTGGGACAGACCGTCCTCCACGTGGTGTACAACGAGAAATAACCTTGCAAGGGACAAGGGAGCATGGACAACCGGACGTGGCTCCGGCGGCGTGCCGGCACACTCGGGACAAACGGACGCCCTTACCTTATATATACAGGCGTCCGCTGACCGCCACCGGACGGCCGTGGCTCCTTGCCTGCTGTTCCTTTCCAACTGAAACCACTTTCTTATGACTATGACAATAAACGAACTACAAGACGAAGTCATCGCCGAGTTCAGTGACTTCGACGACTGGATGGACAGATACCAACTGCTCATCGACCTGGGCAATGAACAGGCTCCCCTGGACGAAGCCTACAAGACGGATTCCAACCTGATCGAGGGCTGCCAGAGCCGTGTGTGGCTGCAAGCCGACCTCATCGACGGGAAGGTGCACTTCCAGGCGGAGAGCGACGCGCTCATCGTCAAGGGCATCGTCGCCCTGCTCATCCGTGTGGTGTCCGACCATACGCCGGACGAAATCCTCAACGCCGACCTGTACTTCATCGACCGCATCGGGTTGAAGGAGCACCTCTCCCCCACGCGCAGCAACGGACTGCTGGCGATGGTCAAGCAGATGCGCATGTACGCCCTCGCCTTCAAGGCAATGAACAGCTGACGGATGGGCAAGGGCGTATTGCTGGGCATGAGCGGCGGCACTGACAGTTCGGTTGCCGCCCTTCTTTTGCAGGAGCAGGGCTACGAGGTGACGGGCATCACCTTCCGCTTCCACGAGGACGAAGGCGACACCGCCTACCTGGACGATGCCCGCGAGGTGGCGGCACAGCTGGGCATCCGTCACCTGACCTACGACGCCCGCGAGGTGTTCAGGCAGACGGTCGAGGACTACTTCGTCCGCGAGTACCTGGCGGGACGCACACCCGTGCCCTGCACCCTGTGCAACAACCTGCTGAAGTGGCCCCTCCTCTGCCGGGTCGCCGACCGCGAGGACATCCCCCACGTGGCGACGGGACACTACGTCCGCACCGTGAACGACGGCGGACTGCACTACATCGTCCGCGGGGCCGACCCCGACAAGGACCAGTCCTTCTTCCTCTGGGGTCTGCCTCAGGAGGTCATCCGCCGGATGGTGCTCCCCATGGGCGGACGGACGAAGGCGGAGGTGCGCCGTCTCGCGGCAGAACGCGGGTTGCGCAAGGCAGCCGTCAAGCGCGACAGCCTGGGCGTGTGCTTCTGCCCCGGAGACTACCGTCCGTACCTCCGTGCGCGGGTTGCCGACGGACGCATCCGCCCGGGCTGGTTCTACGATGAGGACGGCACGCCCCTGGGCAGGCACGAGGGCTACCCGTTCTACACCATCGGGCAGCGGCGCGGACTGGGACTCTGGCTCAACCGTCCCGTCTTCGTGAAGGACATCGACCCGACGACCAACCGCGTCACGCTCTCACCCCTCTCCTCGCTCGAACGCCGGGAGATGGTGCTCACCGACTGGCGCGTGGTCCGCCCCGACGACGTGCTCGGCCGCTCCGACGTCGACGTCCGGATACGCTACCGCAAGCAGCTCAACCGCGCCACCGTCACCCTCCTCCCCGACGGACGCCTGCACGTCCGCCTCCACGAACCCCTCACCGCCATTGCCCCCGGACAGGCCGCCGCATTCTACCGGGGCGACCGCGTGCTGGGCGGAGGGATTATTGCCTGAAAGTACATACGTGCACACAAAAATTCGCTAACTTTGCCTCGCTAAACCACTATTCATGCGACAAGGGAATTATCAGATACAGAAACAACAACAGATACAGACGCTCTCCCCCCAGCAGGTGCTGGCAGTGAAGTTGCTCGAGCTGCCCACCGTCGAGCTGGAAGAGAGGGTCAAGGCGGAACTGCTCGACAATCCTGCCCTGGAGGAAGGCGAGGCCCCCGCAACCGCACAGGAGGACGGCGACGACTACACCGCCGGACCCGCCGACGACGAGGCTGCTGCCATCACCCCCGAAGACATGGAACTGGGTGACTACAGGACGGAAGACGACATCCCCGACTACAAGCTGCACGAACCGAAGACGCCGGCTGCACAGGCCGAGGAGATCCCCTTCTCCGAAGCGGTATCGTTCTACGAGCTCCTGAAGCAGCAGCTGGGCGAACGTGAACTGACCGACCGTCAGCGGCAACTGGCAGAATACCTCATCGGCTCGCTCGACGACGACGGCCTGTTGCGCAAGGACTTCAACTCCATCAGTGACGAGCTGCTGTTCAACTACGGCCTGGAGACCACCCCTGCCGAACTGGAGGATGCCCTGCACGTCATCCAGGACTTCGACCCGCCCGGAGTGGGCGCACGAAGCCTCCAGGAGTGCCTGCTCATCCAGATACGGCGCAAGGACGACTCCCCGCTGAAGACGCTGGAGCAGGACATCATCGGCAAGTGCTACGACGAGTTCACCCACAAGCATTGGGACAAAATCAAGCAGCGCCTCGGACTCACCGACGCGCAGTTTGAGGACGCCAAGAACGACCTCGTGCGGCTCAACCCGCGCCCGGGCAGTTCGCTGGGCGAGACCGTAGGCCGCCCCAACCAGCAGATTGTGCCCGACTTCCTGGTCGAGACCCTGGACGACGGAACGGTGACCCTCGCGCTCAATGACCACTCCGTGCCCGAGCTGCACGTCAGCCGAGAGTTCGCCGACATGCTGGACGAGCACACCCGCAACCGCGCCAACCAGAGCAAGGAGTCACGAGAGACGATGATGTTCCTCAAGCAGAAGATGGACGCCGCCCAGAGCTTTATCAATGCCGTCAAGCAGCGCCAGCAGACGATGCTCAGCACGATGCGCGCCATCATCGACCTCCAGATGCCCTTCTTCCGCGAGGGCGACGAGTCGCTGCTCCGCCCGATGATACTCAAGGACGTGGCCGCACTCACCGGACTCGACATCTCCACCATCTCGCGTGTGAGCAACAGCAAGTACGTGCAGACGAACTATGGCATCTATCCCCTGAAGTTCTTCTTCAGCGACGGCTATACGACTGACGAAGGCGAGGAGCTATCCGTCCGCGAGATACGACGCGTGCTGAAGGAGTGTGTCGAGAAGGAAGACAAGTCGCACCCGCTCACCGACGACGAGCTGGCGCGCATACTGAAAGACAAAGGATTCGCCATCGCCCGGCGGACGGTAGCCAAGTACCGCGAGCAACTGGGCATCCCGGTGGCGCGACTACGAAAATAGACCGCTTTGCTGTATGGAAGAGAAGTATTTACGCACGGCAGCCCATCTGCTGTCCATCATATTCAGGCCGTTCTACGTCCCCACGGTCGGCTTCATCGCGCTGTTCCTGTTTACCTACCTGGGGCTATTGCCCATGCGCTACCAGGTCATCATCGTGGGCGTGGTCTATCTGTTCACGGTGGTACTCCCGATGCTGGCCATCTATTTCTACCAGAAGGTGAACGGGTGGAGCCTGCGCCACCTGGGACATCGTGAGAAGCGCATCGTCCCCTATGCCATGACCATCGCCTCCTACGTCACCTGCCTGCTGCTGATGTACCGCATGGGCATCCCGCGCTTCATGTCGGGCATCCTGGTGTCATCGCTGCTCGCCATAGTCATCTGCGCGCTGGTGAACATCTGGTGGAAAATCAGCGTCCACATGGCAGCCATCGGGCAGTTCATCGGCGGGATGGTGTCGTTCAGCCTGCTGTTCTACTACGACGGGGTGGGATGGTTCTGTCTTGCCATCATCGTGGCAGGCCTGCTGGGCACGTCGCGCATCATCCTGCGGCAGCACAGCCTCAGCGAGGTCATCGTCGGCTTCCTCGTGGGCCTGGTCTGCGGGATTGCCGGCATCCTGTTCATCTGACGCGGACGGGCGATGCGCCGTCCCTGACCGGGTCCGTCCGCTCCGCCAACCGCATGCAAAAACATCAATTCACTATAAAACCAAAGACTATGAAACCTGTTGTAAGCATTATCATGGGAAGTACGTCCGACCTCCCAGTCATGGAGAAGGCAGCTCAGCTGCTTGACGAAATGCAAATCCCCTTTGAAATCAATGCGCTCTCCGCACATCGCACCCCCGAGGCTGTCGAGGCATTCGCCAAGGGCGCACGCGACCGCGGACTGAAGGTCATCATTGCCGCCGCCGGTATGGCTGCTGCCCTTCCGGGCGTGATTGCTGCCAACACCACCCTGCCCGTCATCGGCGTACCCGTGAAAGGCTCCATGCTCGACGGCGTGGACGCCCTCTACTCCATCATCCAGATGCCTGCCGGAATCCCTGTGGCTACGGTCGCCATCAACGGCGCCATGAATGCCGCCATCCTTGCCGTACAGATGCTAGCCCTGAGCGATGAGGAGCTCGCCGCCCGCTTCGCCGCCTACAAGGAGGGACTGAAGCAGAAGATTGTCAAGGCGAACGAGGACCTCAAGGCGGTGAAGTACGCTTACAAGACCAACTGAGCCCCGTCATGACAGACCTATTCAACTACGAACGCCGGGCGACGCACGAGGTGCAGGTCGGCGCCACACCGATGGGGGCTGCCAACCCCATACGCATCCAGTCGATGACCAACACGCCGACGCGCGACACCGAAGCGTCCGTCGCACAGGCAAAGCGAATCATCGACGCCGGAGGAGAGTACGTACGGCTCACCACCCAGGGAGTGGCAGAGGCTGAGAACCTGCGCAACATCAACGCCGCCCTGCGCTCGCAAGGCTACCTGACGCCCCTTGTGGCAGACGTCCACTTCAACCCCAAGGTGGCGGAAGTAGCTGCACTCTATGCCGAGAAGGTGCGCATCAACCCGGGCAACTACGTCGATGCCGCACGCACCTTCAAGCACCTGGAATATACCGACGAGGAGTATGCACGCGAACTGGAGAAGATACGCGCACGCTTCGTCCCCCTGCTCGACATCTGCAAGGCAAACCATACCGCCCTGCGCATCGGTGTGAACCACGGCTCGCTCTCCGACCGCATCATGTCGCGCTACGGCGACACGCCCGAGGGGATGGTGGAGTCGTGCATGGAGTTCCTGCGCATCTGCGTGGAGGAGAACTTCCGCGACGTGGTGGTCTCCATCAAGGCGAGCAACACCGTCGTCATGGTGAAGACCGTCCGGCTCATGGCTGCTGTCATGGAGCGGGAAGGGATGGACTTTCCCCTCCATCTCGGCGTGACCGAGGCGGGTGACGGCGAGGACGGACGCATCAAGTCGGCACTGGGCATCGGCGCCCTGCTTGCCGACGGACTGGGCGACACCATCCGCGTGTCCCTCAGCGAAGAGCCGGAGGCGGAAATACCCGTAGCACGCAAACTCGTCGACCATGTGCTCGCCCGTCAGGGACACCCCTACATCCCCGGACAGGCACCTGCCTCGTTCGACTACCTCTCGCCGGTACGCCGCCACACACGGGCAGTGGGCAACATCGGGGGCGAGAACGTCCCCGTGGTCATTGCCGAGGGCATCGTCGAGCGCACCGAGGTCAACCCGCAGTTCCAACCCGACTACATCTACGCCGCCCGTGCCCTGCCGGAGAAGCGCGAGGCGTGCGGCTACATCCTCGATGCCGACTGCTGGAGCGGCGAGGTGGGCACCTATCCTGCCTTCATGCCGTCGGGCGAAGGCGACGAGCCGCTCTTCCTGAAGCTCATGCAGTGCCCCGCGCCGATGAAGTTCCTCTTCCTGACCTACATGGCTTGCGACGACGAGATGCTCGCGCTCCTGCGCCACCACCCCGAGGTCGTGGTCATCGCACAGAGCAACCACCCCAACCGGCTGGGCGAGCTGCGCGGACTGGTCCACCAGCTCACGTGCGCCGGACTGGAGAACCCGGTGGTGATGTTCGAGCACTACGATGAGCGCGACGCGGAGGACCTGCAAATCAAGGCGGCAGCCGACCTGGGCGCCCTGCTCTTTGACGGACTGTGCGACGGCATCTTCCTCTACAACCAGGGGACGCTGCCTTCGACCGTGGTCGACGCTACCGCCTTCGGCATCCTCCAAGCTGCCCGCGTGCGGACGAGCAAGACCGAGTACATCGCCTGTCCGAGCTGCGGACGCACCCTCTTCGACCTGCAGGACACGCTGGCACGCATCAAGGCTGCCACCGCCCACCTGAAAGGACTGAAGATTGGCGTCATGGGCTGCATCGTCAACGGTCCGGGCGAGATGGCGGACGCCGACTACGGCTACGTCGGTGCCGGACGCGGACGGGTGAGCCTCTACCGACGCAAGGAGTGCGTCGAGAAGAACATCCCCGCCGAGGAGGCAGTGGACAAGCTGCTGGAACTGATACGACGGGACCGGGGCGAATAAGTCTCTCCCGAAAGATAACTGAAGAAGAAGGTGTGTCAACGAGCGCACCTTCTTTTTTTATGCCCGATTCCCTCCCGTCATCCGGACTTTCTCCCGGCAAGCACCGTCGTCCGACGGACGGGAGACAAAGGTTCCCCTCGCTCAACCCAAGGGCTTGACTCACTGCACACACGCTCTTAATCTGATAAGCACAGGGACTTGACAGACCAAAGTATAATACTTTAGCAGCCTAAGTATAATACTTAGGTGGTCTAAGTATCATACTTTGGTAGGCTAAGTATTATACTTTGGTCTGTCAATCCCACGTGGGTACGCAGCTAAAGCCCCGTGCACAGGCGACTGAAGGCATGCGCTTGAGCCGTCAGGCACAAAGGACGGAAGATAATGCCGACAAGCACACCCCCTCTTTTCAAAAATGAAAAGGGTGCACCGCCCATCGCGATACACCCTCTGTCTCTTCGTCCGTCTGGCGGAACGCCTTCGGGAACAGGTCCGTGGCTGTGTGTGAAGGTCACCTCATCGCCAACGCCTTGTTCTCGGCTGCCTCCATGATGGCACGTTCGCCCGGGCCCTTGTCGTTGATGCCGCAAAGGTGCAGGATGCCGTGGATGATGACCCGGTTCAGCTCGTCCTCGTAGGTCGTGCCGACCTGCTCCGCATTGGAACGCACGGTGTCAAGGCTGATAAAGAGGTCGCCGCTGATGACGTCCCCCTCGGTGTAGTCGAAGGTGATGATGTCGGTGTAGTAGTCGTGTTGCAGGTACTCGCGGTTCACCTCCAGTATCTTCTCGTCGTTGCAGAAGATGTAGGCTATCTCGCCCACCTGCTTGCCGTAGGTCGCAGCCACGGCTTTCACCCAGGCGCTGTTCTCGCGCCGCTTGATGGACGGCATCTTCACGCCGTCGGTGTTGTAACTGATCATATCGTTTGAGTTTATACGTTAGGCAATGGACTATCAGAAGAACAGGTACGCCATGCAGATGGCAGCAATCACACCGGCGAGGTCGGCCAGCAGTCCGCAGCCGACGGCGTGGCGCGTATGACGGATGCCCACACTGCCGAAGTAGACTGCCAGGATGTAGAACGTCGTGTCCGTCGACCCCTGGAAGATGCACGCCAGACGGCCCACGAACGAGTCGGCTCCGTAGGTCGCCATGGCATCGACCATCAGTCCGCGTGCCCCGCTGCCGCTCAACGGCTTCATCAACGCCGTGGGCAACGCACCCACGAAGTCGGTGTCACCACCGCATGCAGACACGACCCACGCGATGCCGTCCACCAGCATGTCCATCGCTCCCGATGCACGGAACACCCCGATGCCCACCAGGATGGCGACCAGGTAGGGGATGATGCGGACTGCCGTACTGAAGCCCTCCTTCGCCCCTTCGATGAACGTGTCGTAGACGTTGATGCGCCGACGTACGCCCGAGAGGATAAAGCCTATAATGATAAGGAACAGCAGGATGTTTGCCGCCGACGTCGACACGGCGTCAATCTGCACCTGCGACAGACTGCCGAAGCCCCAGATGAGGAGCGACACAACGACCGACGCACCGCCCAGGGCGATGAGCAACGTCCGGTTGAGCAGGTTGATGCGCTGGCAGAAGCTGACGCAGAGGATGCCCGCCAGCGTGGAGAAGAAGGTGGCAATGAGCAGGGGGACGAAGATGTCCGTCGGCTGTGCAGCCCCCATCTGTGCCCGGTAGACCATGATGCTGATGGGGATGACGGTCAGCCCCGACGTGTTGAGCACGAGGAACATGATCATAGGGTTCGTCGCCGTGTCCTTCCGCGGATTCAGCTCCTGGAGCTGCTCCATCGCCTTCAGACCCATCGGGGTGGCGGCATTGTCCAGTCCCAGCATGTTCGCAGCAATGTTCATGAAGATGGTCCCCGTGACAGGATGCCCCTTGGGGATGTCGGGGAAGAGCCGGCAAAAGAGCGGACTCAGCCAGCGTGCCAGCAGACTGACGACACCGCCCCGCTCGCCGATGCGCATGATGCCCAGCCAAAGAGAGAGCACACCCGTCAGCCCCAACGAAATCTCAAAGGCAGTCTTCGCCGAGTCAAAGGTGGAGCTGACCATCGCGGGAAACACCGTGGTGTCTCCCCAGAAAAGGAGCTTGGCGACCGCCATGACGAAGGCGATCAGGAAAAAGGCTATCCAAATGTAGTTCAGTACCATAAGCTGTCGTATCAATGCTCCGCACGGGAGGATGTGCAAAAGTAACACATCTTGCGGACATACGGAACGAATCCACCGCCCAAGAAGGCAGCGCGTCCGGCACACCGACGCGAAGGACATTCCACCGGAGGGGACAGGCAGGGGCCGTCGGCTGGTAACGGACGACAAGCACATCGGGACGCGCATATTTCGACGGACAAAGCGTTGTAACATTCAAAAAATCATTTAACTTTGCTCCCGATATAAGCTTAACACACATACTATGAGAAAACTGATTGGACTGGCAGTCATTGCCTTAATGACTCTGCTCGTCATGCCCTCTGGACTGTCCGCAGCACAGCCCGAAGCGAAGAAGCGTTACAAAGTGTCCGTTTGCGACTGGATGATTCTCAAACGTCAGAAGATTGGCGAGTTCGCCCTGGCACGCGAACTGGGATGCGACGGCGTCGAGGTGGACATGGGCGGACTGGGCAAACGGGACACCTTCGACAACAAGCTGCGCTATCCGCACTTCCAGAAACTTTTCAGGGAGACCGCCCGGGAAAACGGGGTGGAAATCTCCTCCATCGCCATGTCGGGCTTCTACGGACAGTCCATCGTGGAGCGGGACAACTATGTGGACCTCGTGACGGACTGCCTCCACACCATGAAGGCAATGGACGTACGCACCGCCTTCCTTCCGCTGGGCGTCTGCAACCTGACGAAGAGCCCCGAGCTGCGCCCCGAGCTGGTGAAACGGCTGAAGGTCATCGGCGACCTGGCGGCACGTGAGGGACGCATCATCGGCATAGAGACCTCGCTTGACGCCACCGGGGACCTGGCGCTGCTCAAGGACATCAACTCGCCCGGCATCAAAATCTACTTCAAGTTCCAGAACGCGCTTGAGGCGGGACGTGACGTATGCACGGAACTGGAAATCCTCGGCAAGGACAACCTCTGCGAACTCATCCACTGCACCGACACCGACGGCGTGACGCTCGACCGGAACACGCGGCTCGACCTGCGGAAGGTCAAGCAGACCCTCGACCGCATGGGCTGGAGCGGATGGCTCGTCATCGAACGCTCGCGCGACACCGCGGACGTACACAACGTGAAAAAGAACTACGGCACCAACGCCGCCTACCTGAAGAGCATCTTCCAGTAGGCAGCAGCACGGACGCCACAGACCGAAGGCTGGATGAAGGCGAACGCCAACCCGACCGGCACCATGGAGGAACAGGACGGCACGTACGTCTACTGCACGCCGGAATAAATGCGACAACGTTTTCAATTGACAATTGATAATTGACAATTGTCAATTGAATATGTTGGACCGGACGACCCGACCGGTCGCCCCTACATTCCTTGAAATGTTTTGTTGATGGGATTTGGCGGTCGTGTCAATTTGTCAAAACGTCAAATGAATCGCCCGAGAAGGGGCTTCCTTGCACCAAAATACGAGTTGGTGACCACGGAGCGCCTTCTCGGGCGATTTGCGTTTTGCACCTTGACAACCTTTTTGCCTGTTCTCTTTCCTTCTGTTTAGCTCTTCTCTTCCTTTGTTCCCTTCCGTCGGTCTTTTCACACGGACGGACGCAATTTCACACATCGGGAATCATGCCCCTTCGGGCTCTAAAAAATGGGGACAGATGGCTGTTTTCGTACGGACGAACGACCACGACGGTGCGGACACGTCCGTACGGTGGTAGTCGTTCGTCCGTACGAAGCCAATCACAGGTGCTTTCGACCGTGGAAATGGGTTCGGCGGATGGTTTTTATGCGTTAGAAAGAGTGTAAATGTGTGAATAACGGTTTATTTTGATATGTTCTGACGGACGTATCTTAAAATATTTAACGCGCGATTTTCTAATTGAGACAAATTTGCGGATTTGTGCGTTACCTGAAAACGGCAAATTTGGAAATTGTGATGTTAAAACCAGGAAAATTGTGCCGTTTTGACAAACCGTTCATGGGGAAAATGTAGGGGCGACCGATCTGGTCGCCCGGTCCAACATATTCAATTAACAATTGATAATTGACAATGGACAATTATCGCCTTGCAGTCACATCCCCCACGCCGCAAGGTAATTGTCAATTGTCCATTGTCAATTGTCAATTGTGTTATGTCGCCCCTACATTCGCCGCCTTGCGGTCATATCCGCACGCCGCAGGGCAATTGTCAATTGTCCATTGTCAATTGTCAATTAAATCTCACCCGAAGCAGACTCCCATCCGTTTGCCTTGGACGATGAGGTCGGCATCGGGGGTGACCAGCTTCACCTTGCCCGCTACGTCGGTCAGCGGAATCGAAGAGATGGTGTCGCCCTGCAACGTCACCATGCGGCCGAAGCGGCGGTCGGCAATCAGCTCCACCGCATGACCGCCCATGAGGGTGGCAAGGTTGCGGTCGAATGACGTCGGGGTGCCACCGCGCTGCAGATAGCCCAGCACCGTCTCGCGCGTCTCGAAGCCCGTCTCATACTCTATCTCCTGCGCGATGTATTCACCTGCGCGCTTGCGGCTGTCGGCGTCGGTGTGGATGCCTTCCGCCACGACCACGATGCTGTAGGGCTTCCCCCGCTTGAGGCGGTCGATGATGACATTGCCCAGATTGCGCATCTTGTAGGGAAGTTCCGGAAGGAGGATGATGTCGCCCCCGCCCGCCATACCGCTGTGCAGTGCCAGCCAACCCGCCTCGTGGCCCATGACCTCGATGACCATCACCCGCTTGTGCGAGCTGGCGGTGGAGTGGAGGCGGTCAATCGCTTCGGTCGCTACCTCGACCGCCGAGTCAAAGCCCAGCGACGAGTCCGTCCCCCAGATATCGTTGTCGATGGTCTGCGGGATGGTCACCACGTTCACACCCATGGCAGCGATGCGCGCCGCCGTGTTCTGCGTGCCGTTCCCCCCGATGCACACCAGGCACTCGATGCCCTGTTGCTCGATGGTCTGCATCATGCGTCGGGCGTTCTCCGTCTGGCTGTCGCTCCCCCGGCGGGGAAAAAGCTTGACACGCGACGTCCCCAGCACGGTGCCGCCCATGCCGAGCAGTCCCGACAGGTTGTCCGTCCCGAACGGCTCCACATCGTTGTCGAGCAGCCCCTGGAAGCCGCTGTGGATGCCTACGACCTCCATACCATAATGATTGATAGCTATTTTGCTTACGCCGCGGAGCGTGGCGTTGATGCCCGGACAATCGCCCCCGGATGTCAGAATTCCGATTCTCATAACTAGCGTGTGTCTATTCGTTAAAACTTCACGGTAAAGATAGAGCTTTTCAAATCTTTATACTACTTTTGTCCGTCAAAAAGAACGAGAAAGAGTATGAACAGCCGCCTGCCCGGGCACTGACAGACCGGGCAGCATCCGTCCGCCGGACAGCCCGCAGGGACCCGCCGCGCGGCACGGGACTGTAAGTTGAGTTCACGGAACCCAAGTAAGCAATATTTCAAGACGAATGAATACGACCAGACTCATTGGAAAACTGTTTGCCCCCCGCCAGAAGGCACTCGACGCCTACGCCACCCGCGCCGTCGCGTTGCAGGATGCCGTGCTGCGCCGCCTCCTGTCCGAAGCGGCAGGTACCGAGTGGGGCAGGGCACACCAGTATGCAGGCATACGCTCCTACGAGGACTACCGCCGGCTGGTGCCCGTGCAGACCTACGATGATGTGAAACCCTATATCGAGCGCATGCGACACGGCGAGAGCGACGTCCTCTGGAAGGGGCAGGTGCGCTGGTACGCCAAGTCGTCGGGCACGACCAACGACAAGAGCAAGTTCATCCCCGTCAGTCCCGACGGTCTGAAAAGGATACACTACGCCGGCGGAACCGACTGCGTGGCGTCCTACCTGCGCAACAACCCCGACAGCCGCTTTTTCTCAGGCAAGGGGCTGATACTCGGCGGCAGCCACGCCCCGAACTACAACCTCAAGGACAGCCTGGTGGGCGACCTCTCCGCCATCCTCATCCAGAACGTGAACCCGCTGGTGAACCTCATCCGCGTCCCGAAGAAGGAAATCGCCCTGCTCAGCGACTTCGAGGTGAAGCGCGACCGCATCGCCCGCAGCACCATTGGGAAAAACGTCACCAACCTCTCCGGCGTCCCCTCGTGGATGCTCTCCGTGCTCCGTCGCGTGCTGGAGCTGACGGGCAAGGACTCCCTCGAGCAGGTGTGGCCGAACCTCGAAGTGTTCTTCCACGGCGGAGTGGCGTTCGCGCCCTACCGCGAGCAGTACCGCCAGCTCATCCGCAGCGACCGCATGCACTATGTGGAGACGTACAACGCCAGCGAGGGCTTCTTCGGCGTGCAGACCGACCCGACGGATGCCTCGATGACGCTCATGGTGGACTACGACGTCTTCTACGAGTTCATCCCGATGGACGAGTTCGGCAAGGCGGACCCCACCGTCGTCCCCCTCGAAGGGGTGGAGACGGGCAAGAACTACGCCATGCTCATCAGTACCAGCTGCGGCCTGTGGCGGTACCTCATCGGCGACACCGTCCGCTTCACCCGCAAGGACCCCTACCGCTTCGTGATTACCGGACGGACGAAGCACTTCATCAACGCCTTCGGCGAGGAGCTCATCGTCGACAATGCCGAGAAGGGGCTGGAGGTGGCATGCGCCGGGACGGGCGCACAGATTGCCGACTACACCGCCGCCCCCGTGTTCATGGACTCCGACGCCAAGTGCCGCCACCAATGGCTCATCGAGTTTGCCGTCCTGCCCGACTCGACCGAACGCTTCGCACGCATCCTCGACCGTGCGCTGCAACAAATCAACTCAGACTATGAGGCCAAGCGATACAAGGACATCACGCTCCAGCCCCTCGAAGTGGTCGTGGCGCGGAAGAACCTCTTCCACGACTGGCTCAAGGAGAAGGGAAAGCTCGGCGGACAGCACAAGGTGCCCCGACTGAGCAATACGCGTGAGTACATCGACGAACTGCTACGCCTGAACCGATAAATGACAATGAACCGCAAGAAACATACCCACCTGTTGAAGACGCTCGCGGGGGCCCTGGGCATCCTGCTTGCCCTCCTGGCGTACGCCTGTGCCAGCCCCGGTACCCCCGACGGGGGACCCTATGACGAAGACCCGCCCGTGCTGCTGAAGTGCTCGCCCGAACTGATGGCGACGAACAACAAGCAGAAGAAGATCACCCTGACCTTCGACGAGTTCATCAAGCTGGAGAACGCCAACGAGAAGGTCGTCGTCTCCCCGCCACAGATTGAGGCTCCGGAAATCAAGACCAGCGGAAAGAAGGTCGAGGTCGCCCTGCTGGACTCCCTCCACCCGAACACCACCTACACCATCGACTTCTCCGACGCCATCGTCGACAACAACGAGGGTAACCCGCTGGGCAACTTCGCATTCACCTTCTCCACCGGGGAGCGCATCGACACGCTGGAGGTCTCGGGGACCGTCCTTGACGCCTCGAACCTCGAACCCATCAAGGGCATCCTCGTCGGGCTGCATGCCGACCTGGCGGACTCTGCCTTCGTGACCCGCCCCTTCGACCGCGTCGCCCGTACGGACAGCCGCGGACGCTTCACCATCCGGGGCATCGCGCCGGGAACCTACCATGCCTACGCCCTCCAGGACGTGGACCAGAACTTCGTCTTCTCTCAGAAAAGCGAGATGATTGCGTTCTCGGACGACTCCATCTGTCCGTCCTTTGACTTCCGCACACGCAAGGACACCCTCTGGCTCGGCGCCGACAGCATCGCCATCGACACCATCAAGGAGGTGCAGTACACCCACTTCATGCCCGACAACATCGTGCTCCGCGCCTTCACCGAGCAGGCGGTTACCCAGTACATGACCAAGAACGAACGCCTCGTCCCCTGGAAGTTCTCCCTCTTCTTTGCCGCGCCGGCAGACACCCTGCCGACCCTCGAAGGCATGAACTTCGACGCACACGACGCCTTCATCATCGAGAAGAGTGCGAAGAACGACACCATCGACTACTGGATCAAGGACTCCCTCGTCTACAACATCGACACCCTCCGCATGCGCGTCACCTACCTCACGTCGGACACCCTCAACCGGCTCGTCACCCAGACCGACACCCTGGAACTGGCACCGAAGACCACCCGGGAGAAGATAGCCAAGGAGAAGGCGGACAAGCTCGCCGAGTGGAAGAAGGAGCTGGAGAAGAAGCTCAAGCGACGCAAGAAGAACGACAGCATCCCCATCGATACCGTCCCACCCGTTGAGTACCTCAAGGTCACCGCCGGCGCGCCCTCGCCCCTGGAGCTGTACCAGAACATCAGTTTCGCATTCGACGAGCCCCTCGCCGCCATCGACACGTCCGCCTTCCACCTGCACGAGGTGGTCGACTCGGTAGACGTGGAGGTGCCCTTCGTCTTCCGTCAGAAGGAAGGCAAGCTGCGCGAGTATGAGCTGCTCGCCGAGTGGCACCCCGGAGCGGAGTTCAAGCTGAAGGTAGACTCGCTGGCATTCACCGGACTGTACGGGCTCTCGTCCGACAAAATCGAACAGAACATCAAGGTCCGTCCGCTGGAGGAGTACGCCTCCCTCTTCCTGAACCTGCCCGGCGCCGACACCACCGCCATCGTGCAGCTGCTCGACGCCCAGGACAAGCCCGTCCGCCAGGCACACATCGCCGACGGGCGCGCGGAGTTCTACTTCGTCAACCCCGGGAAGTACTACGTCCGCCTCTTCTACGACCGCAACGGAAACGGTGTCTGGGATACCGGACTCTACGAGGAACACCGTCAGGCGGAGGAGGTCTTCTACTACCCGCAGCCGCTGGAGCTGAAGGCACAGTGGGACGTGGAGCAGGACTGGAACCTCAACGCCGTCCCCGTCGACCGGCAGAAACCGCTGGAAATCACCAAGCAGAAGCCCGACGAGAAGAAGAGCGTGCGGGGACGCAATGCTGAACGTGAACGCAATAAAAGGAAATAGGCTATGAAACGAATCATTTTGCTGTGCCTCTGCATGCTGGTTGCCTGGTCCGTCCGGGCACAGTACGAGGCGGAGAACAAAGCCTTCAAGGCTGGAGAGCGTGTGACCTACGACCTCTACTTCAACTGGAAGTTCGTCTGGGTAAAGGCGGGGACTGCCGAAATGGCAATCCACAACACGACCTATCACGGCGAGCCTGCCTACCGCACGTACCTCCAGACAAAGGGAAACAAGCGTGCGGACTTCTTCTTCGTCATGCGCGACACGCTGGAGAATGTCATGTCCCAGAAGCTCGTCCCCTACTTCTTCCGCAAGGGTGCGGAGGAAGGGAAGCACTACACCGTCGACTCGGTCACGTTCACCTATAAGGACGGCAAGAGCCACATCCGCCAGTCGCGCCACCGCCGGGGCCGTGACCCCAAGTTCGCCAACGACGTGACGGACTACTGCGTCTACGACATGCTGAGCATCCTGGCACGTGCCCGTTCGTTCGACCCGACGAACTACCGCGTGGGGCAGAAGATACGCTTCCCCATGGCGACAGGTTCTGCCATCGAGGAGCAGACGCTCATCTTTCGCGGACGGGAGGTGGTGGATGCGAACGACAAGCACGACTACCGCTGCCTGAAATTCTCCCTGGTGGAGTACAAGGATGGTAAGGAGAAGGAGGTCATCACGTTCTTCATCACCGACGACGCGAACCACCTCCCCGTGCGCCTGGACATGTACCTGAACTTCGGCAGCGCCAAGGCTTTCCTCACGGGCGTACACGGCAACCGCCACCCCATCACCTCACGGGTCAAATGAGGCATCGGACAGAGCCGCCTGTTTATTTTGTCAAAACGACACCATTTACCGGATTTTAGCATCACATTTTCCTGATTCGGCGTTTTCAGCTAACGCGCATTTTCGCAAAATCGTCCCAATTAGAAAAACGCGCGTTAACTATTTTAAGATATGTCCGTCGGAACGCATCAGAATAAACCGTTATTCACACAATTATACTCTTTCTAACGCAGAAAAAGCATCCTTCGCACCCATTTTCACGAGCAAAAGCACCTATGACTGGCTTCGTACGGACGAACGACTACCGTCGTACGGACGTGTCCGCACCGTCGTAGTCGTTCGTCCGTACGAAAACACCCACCTGTCCCCATTTTTTAGAGCCCCAAAGGGCACGATTCCCAATGTGTGATTTTGCGTCCGTCCGTGTGAAAAGACCGACGGAAGGAAAGAGACGGGAGGAGAAAGGAGACAGAAGGAAAGGGAACCGACGGAAATCCCGTCACTATGCAAAACGCAAATCGCCCGAGAAGGCCCTCCGCGGTCACCAATCCGTATTTTGGTGCAACGAAGCCCCTTCTCGGGCGATTCATTTGACGTTTTGACAAATTGATACAATCGCCACATCCCATAAACAAAACATTTCTCAAAATGTAGGGGCGACCGGTCTGGTCGCCCGGCCCAACGAACGGATGTGCACACACGCCGCAGGGCAATTGTCAATTGTCCATTGTCAATTGTCAATTGAATCGGTGCCAACGAATAACGCCGGGCAATTGGACCGGGCGACCAGACCGGTCGCCCCTACATTCACCGCCTTGTGGTCTCGTCCCCACGCCGCACGGCAATTGTCAATTGTCCATTGTCAATTGTCAATTGAACCGTTCTCCTTCCAGCGTTGCAGCAGGGCAGGCAGGCTCGTATCCTTGAGCACGACCTTCTTGTCGGCGTCGAGGAGGTAGAGCGACGGCATCGCCTTGAGGTCATAGAGCGGCGTGTCCTTCACGGCGCACGCCGTGTCCGTCGCCACGGTCCAAGTGTGGGGCAGCAGGGGAGCAGTCTCGCGCCACACCTCCTGATTGCCCTCGGTGTAGACCGCCAGCACGCGCAGTCCGCCCTTGATGCGGGCAGCCAGCTCCTCGGACGCGACGAGCGCCTGGAGCGTCGCCTGGCAGTGCTCGCACTCGGGGTCATAGAACACCAGCAGCAGCTCCCGGGCAGGGGTGGCATGCAGCGACGAAGGCTCTTCGCGCGGATAGAGCAGGAAGGGGAAGTCCGTCGCCGGGGTGCCCGGACGGTTCTTGGCGATGAGGTCCAGACGGAAGGTCAGGCGGCTCTTGTCAGCATAGCCCACGGACGGGAGGGCGAGCAGCGGACGGACGAGGGTGGCGTACAGCTCCTCGTTCACGTAGGGGGAGTTGGGGTCGTAGAGGTACTTCTCGGCGTTAGTGAGCAGGAAGGTGAGGGCAGCAGGATGGGGCGCGGCACGCTTCACGAGCGAGTCGAGCGCAGCCCCGGCGTCACCGGGGAGTGCCTGCGGCAGAAGAGCAATGAAGTTCGCAAAGCCCTGCTCACCCACGTCGGGGTTGGTGAGGGAGGTGGAGTCGGAAAAGTCGAACTCGTCCCAGAAGTGGCGCACGAGGAACGCCAGACGTTGTTCCGGTTCGGTCATCAGGTCGGGAATCTCGGGGAAGACGAACGTTGTCGGCTTGGCAGGAGCAGTCTCCGCAGCCTTCCGTCCGCTGGTGCCGCCCCCGCAGGCAGCGAGGGCAAGGGCAAGGATACATAAGGTGATGGTTCTCATAAATGTGTATGTGGTTTGTGGATGGTCTGTCGGTCGTCGGACGGACGTCAGTCGATGACCCACGCCGGGTCATGCGGACGGGTGTCCTGCGGACGGTAATGGAGCGACGCACTGTCGGGGATGGCGATGCGGTAGCGCCTCCGGGAACGGTTCTGGAGCGTGTAGCCCTGTATCCAGGGGTTCGCCTCCTTGAGCTGACGGACGAGCAGTCCGTGTTCGCGTGCGAAGTCGGTGAGCGAGGCGATGGGGGTGTCCACCTCCACGTAGGTGTACTTCAACGGGGGATAGAGCTGGCTGCGCCGCAGGCAGAACCCGAAGCGGCGGGGATTGGCGAAGAGCTCCTTCGCGGCGAGCAGGCGGAACATGTAGCGCGTGGTCTCCTTGTTGAGCCACAGGTCGGTCGCGCAGTCCGCCTCCTGACGCTCCAGCTCGCGGGAGATGCGCCCCTGCCCGGCGTTGTAGCTGGCGGCTACGGTGAGCCAGTCGCCATAGCGTGCATAGGCATCCTTGAGGTAGCGGCAGGCGGCGCGGGTCGCCTTCTCCACGTGGTAGCGTTCGTCGATGTGGTCGTTGACCTCCAGCCCGTACTGCCGTCCGGTGGCTTCGATAAACTGCCACAGCCCGGCGGCATGTGCCGGCGAGTACGCCCGCTCGTCGAGGGAGCTCTCGATGACAGCCAGGTACTTGAGGTCGTCGGGCACTCCCTCCTGACGGAGGATGGGTTCGATGACGGGGAAGTAGCGGTTGGCACGTTTGAGGGCCAGCAGGGTGGAGGCGTGCATGTAGGTGAAGGCACACTGTTCGCGGTCCATGCGTTCGCGCAGGTCGGCGCGGTCGAGCCTCAGCGTGTCCCCGGCGAAGACGACGGCGTCCGGGACGTCGGGCGACACGGTGGCGAAGGGGAGTTGGGACTGCGGCACGTCGCGCTCTCCGGTGGAGAGGCAGGCATAGAGTGCCGGCAGCGCGACTCCGGCAACGAGGAGCAGCAGGGCGTAAAGCGTTCGGCTGAATAAGTGCGGTTTTATCATGTCAGGGAGTGTTTGTGCCACAAAGGTAAGGAGAAAAAGCCGATTCAGGTGACAAACCTACAAGGAAACAAGGAGAAAAGTGGGACCTGCCCGCTCCCGCCGACGCCACAAAAAGCGGGAAAACTCTTGACTAAGCGGCGGAAATTCCGTTACTTTGCACCCTGGAACCGAGGCCTTGACATGCAGCCGGGGCGACGGATGTGCCTGCATCCTTCCGCGTGTGCGGCAGCGGGTTGCCCGCCCTTCGGCATTACGGGACTGACTAATAACTTCTAGAATACCTATGCAAGAAACAGAGCTGATTGCAAAGACCTTCCAAGGACTGGAGGAGGTCTTGGCCAAAGAGTTGACTCAACTGGGAGCCAACAATATCGAAGTAGGAAGACGAATGGTGTCGTTCACCGGCGACAAGGAGATGATGTACCGGGCGAACTTTGCCCTGCGTACCGCCATCCGCATCCTCAAGCCCATCAAGCACTTCACGGCGGGCAACGCCGACGAGGTGTACAATGCGGTCAAGGAGATTGCCTGGGAGGACTACCTCACGCCGGAAGGGAGCTTTGCCGTCGACGCTGTGGTCTTCTCCGACGAGTTCCGACACTCGAAGTTCGTGGCGTACCGCGTCAAGGATGCCATCGTCGATTACTTCCGCGAGAAGACGGGCAAGCGTCCGTCGGTGCGCATCAATAACCCCGACCTCTCCCTCAACATCCACATCGCACAGGACCACTGTACCCTCTCGCTCGACAGCTCGGGCGAGTCGCTCCACCGGCGCGGCTACCGCCAGGAGGCGGTCGAGGCACCGCTCAACGAGGTCCTGGCGGCAGGCATGATTCTCCTCACCGGCTGGCACGGAGAGTGCGACCTCATCGACCCTATGTGCGGGTCGGGAACCATCCCCATCGAGGCGGCGCTCATCGCGCGGAACATCGCCCCGGGCGTCTTCCGCAAGGAGTACGCGTTCGAGAAGTGGGGCGACTTCGACCGGGAGCTCTTCGACAAGGTCTATAACGACGATTCGCAGGAACGCGAGTTCTCCCACAAGATTTACGGCTACGACATCAACCGCCACGCGAACGAAATAGCCACACGCAACGTCAAGGCTGCCGGACTGAGCCGCGACATCGTTCTCCAGGTCAGACCCTTCGAGGAGTTCGAACAGCCGACGGAGAAGGCCATCATGGTGACCAACCCGCCCTACGGCGAGCGCATCACGACCGACGACCTGCTGGGACTCTACCGCACCATCGGCGAACGCCTCAAGCACGCCTTCTCGGGCAATGAGGCATGGATTCTCAGCTACAGGGACGAGTGCTTCGACCAGATAGGGCTGAAGGCTTCGGAAAAGATACCACTCTTCAACGGCGCTCTCGCCTGCCAGTTCCGCAAGTACCAGCTCTTCAGCGGACGCTTTAAGGACTACATGGAGACCAACGCCGACGACTTCCGCGCTTCCCGTGGCGACCATCCGGGCGAGTTCCGTCCGCGTCGCGACCTGCGCAGCCCCCGACGTCCCGACGACAGCCGCCGCGAACGTCCCGACGGAGGACGACGCCCCCGCCAGGGCAACGACCGTCCGCCCCGCTACGGCGAGAACCGGCGCGAACACCCCGACGGCGGACCACGCGGACGCTACGGCGACAACCGCGGACGCCGCCCCTACGACACACGCGACTCACGAAAGCCTTTCGATCAAGAGAATAAAACCAACCGTTATGAGAATCAAGATTAATCTGCTGCCGGCGCTGCTCCTGCTGTCGGCAGTTACCACCATGGCACAAGAACTCAAGCGCTTCACGCTGGAGGACCTCATCCCCGGCGGTAGCAACTTTTACAACTGCTCCACCAAGAACCTCTACGACGTCCAGTGGTGGGGCGACCGCTGCATTGTCCCCGATGCCGAAGAAGTCAAGGCGGTCAACCCCCGGAGCGGACGGGAAAGTCTGCTCTTCAATCTCGTCGATGTCAACGAGGGCATCCTGTCCTACACCGGGGCGAAGCTGCCGCGGGTACACAGCCTCTACGGCGTGCGCTTCCCGGACGCCCGGCAGCCCATCGTGATGCTCCGCTTCCCGGAACACATCGTCTACTACAACTTCTCCATCCGCCAGGTCGACCATCTCATCGGCATTGACCGCGCAGCCGCCAACGCCGACATCGCCCCCGGCGGACGCGCCGTCGCCTATACGCTGGGCGACCGCCTTCTGATACGCCGCACGGGCGAGAACAAGCCCATCGACCTCAGCCCCGAGTTCGCCGACCCGGCGCATGCGCCCAAGCCGCACGACATCGTTTACGGCCAGGCGGTGCACCGCAACGAGTTCGGCATTACGAAAGGGACCTTCTGGAGCCCCCGGGGAAGCCGTCTCGCCTACTACAGGATGGACCAGAGCATGGTGACCGATTACCCACAGGTCAACATCGACACCCGCATCGCCACGCTCGAGCCTGACAAGTACCCCATGGCCGGGATGACCAGCCACAAAGTCACCGTCGGCGTCTACGACTTGGCGACGGGGAAGAATGTCTACCTCGATGCCGGAGACCCTACCGACCGCTACTTCACCAACGTCAGCTGGTCGCCGGACGAACAGAAGCTCTTTCTCATAGAGCTCAACCGGGACCAGAACTACGCCCAGCTCGTCCGCTACGACGCCACGACGGGCAAGCGCGAAGCCGTCCTCTACGAGGAGATACACCCCAAGTACGTGGAGCCGCAGTTCCCGCTGACCTTCCTCCCATGGGACGACACGAAGTTCATCTACCAGAGCCAGCGCGACGGGTACAACCACCTCTACCTGTTCGACACCTCCGCTCCCTGTGAACCGACCATCAAGAACACCGACAACGGAGGCACCTGCCGCGAGAGCCTGCGCGTCACCCCGCTCACCCAGGGCGACTGGCTCGTGCAGAGCATCGTCGGCTTCAACGAGAAGAAGAAGGAGGTCTACATCGCCAGCACCGAAGTGTCGCCCATGCAGACCAACATCTATGCCGTCAGCCTGAAGAACGGCAAACGCCGTCCCGTGGGCAATAGCGAAGGAGTCCATCACGTGCAGCTCTCTGCCGACGGCAACTACCTCATCGACAACTACTCCACCCCGACCGTGCCGCGCAACATCGACCTCGTCGCCACCGCCGACGGACGGACCACGAAGAACCTCTTCCGCGCCGAAGACCCCTGGAAGGGATACGACGTCCCCACCATCGAGACAGGCACCATCAAGGCGGCTGACGGCGTGACGGACCTCTACTACCGGCTCATCAAACCCACCGGCTTCGACCCGTCGAAGAAGTATCCCGCCATCATCTACGTCTACGGAGGACCGCATGCGCAGATGCTTCAGAACAATTTCCGATACGCCGCACGAGGCTGGGACATCTACATGGCGCAACAAGGCTACGTCATGCTCACTTTGGACAACCGGGGCAGCTCCAACCGCGGACTGGCGTTTGAGAACTGTACCTTCCGTCAGCTCGGCACCGAGGAGATGAAAGACCAGATGAAGGGCGTCGAACTGCTCAAAAGCCTCCCCTACGTCGACGCATCCCGCCTCGGCGTGCACGGATGGAGCTTCGGCGGATTCATGACCACAAACCTCATGCTCACCCACCCCGACGTCTTCAAGGTGGCAGTGGCAGGAGGACCCGTCATCGACTGGCAGTACTACGAGGTCATGTACGGCGAACGCTACATGGACACCCCCGAGGCGAATCCTGACGGCTATAAGAACGCCAACCTCAAGCTCCGCGCCGGCAACCTGAAAGGGCGGCTGGAACTCATCATCGGCGGAAACGACCCCACGTGCGTGCCACAGCACACCCTCTCGTTCATCCGTGCCTGCATCGACCAGGGCACGCACCCCGACCTCTTCATCTACCCCGGTCAGGGACACAACATGGTCGGCCGCGACCGTGTCCACCTGCACGAACACATCACCCGATACTTCGAAGAGCACTTGAAATAACCCCTCTCCGGGACTCCGCACCGTCCGCGAGCCGTCCGCCGGCAGGGATGCACCACGCAACGCCCCGTCGGCGGACGTCCGGCCGACAGCCCCGCAGCGACGAGGCGGAGGACCGGAAACACAATACCCCATCACGATTATGAAACTACTGTTACTTGGTTCGGGCGGGCGCGAACATGCGCTGGCGTGGAAGATATCCCAGAGCCCGAAAGTGGAAAAACTCTACATCGCTCCCGGCAATGCAGGGACACGCAACGTGGGCGAGAACGTCGCCATCCAGGCGAATGACTTCGACGCCATCGGCCGCTTTGTCATCGACAACGGCGTACACATGGTCGTCGTCGGACCGGAAGACCCGCTCGTCAAGGGCATCTATGACTATTTCAAGGCTGACCCCCGCCTCGCCGGCGTACCCGTCATCGGACCCTCCCGTGCCGGTGCCGTGCTCGAAGGCAGCAAGGAGTTCGCCAAGGAGTTCATGGAGCGTCACCACATCCCCACCGCCCGATACCGCAGCTTCACCGCAGACCGCCTCGACGAAGGGCTCGCCTTCCTTGAGACCCTTCCCGCCCCGTACGTACTGAAGGCCGACGGCCTCTGCGCCGGCAAGGGCGTGCTCATCCTGCCCACCCTCGACGAAGCCCGTCGCGAATTGCGCGAGATGCTCGGCGGCATGTTCGGCGATGCCTCGTCGAAGGTCGTCATAGAGGAATTCCTCAGCGGCATCGAGTGCTCCGTCTTCGTCCTGACCGACGGACGCCACTACAAGATACTCCCCGAGGCGAAGGACTACAAGCGCATCGGCGAGGGAGACCGCGGCCTCAACACCGGCGGCATGGGCTCCGTCTCGCCCGTCCCCTTTGCCGACAAGGCATGGATGCAGAAGGTCGAGGACCGCATCATACGCCCCACCGTCGAAGGACTTGCCGCCGAAGGTATCGACTACAAGGGCTTCATCTTCTTCGGCCTTATCAACGTACAGGGTGAACCCATGGTCATCGAGTACAACGTCCGCATGGGCGACCCGGAGACCGAGAGCGTCATGCTGCGCATCCAGAGCGACCTGGTCGACCTCTTCGAAGGCGTGGCACAGGGCGACCTCGACCGTCGGACACTCACCATCGACCCCCGCACCGCCGTCTGCGTCATGCTCGTCTCCGGCGGATACCCCGAAGCCTACACCAAGGGCCATCCCATCACGGGCATCGACAGTGTGACAGACAGCATCGTCTTCCACGCCGGGACGGCACTCAAGGACGGACAGGTCGTCACCGCCGGTGGACGTGTCATCGCCGTCAGCTCCTACGGCGCGGACAAGGCAGAGGCGCTCGCCCGCTCCTTCCGCGGCGCACAACAAATCGCATTCGAGAAACGCTACTTCCGCTCGGACATCGGGTTCGACCTCTAAGCCTCTCATGCGACTGACCTATCTGCAAGAACGGCTGGCAACGGGGAGTCTCCCGCTCCTCGTTGCCTTTCTCATTGCCTCGGCGCTCTGGTGGCTTCCGTCAGCCGACACTGCCGCCGCGACGACAGGCGGGCTGTGGGACAGTGTGCCGGGTCTGCTGACTCCCTTCGGCGGACGGCTCGCGGGCTACATCCTGCTGCTGCTCGCCCTGCTGCTGCTCGGGGCAGTGACCGTCCACCACGCCGTCATCCGCGTCCACTCGACCTTTTACCTGACGCTCTTCCTGCTCCTTGCCGCCGTCGCCCAGCCCCACACGTTGCAGGGCGGGAGCGTGTCGGCATGCTGCCTGGCAGCGACGTTCTACTTCCTCTTCCGCACCTATCAGGGCGTGGAGCCCGTGGGCGATGTCTTCCGCGGCTTCTTCTTCTACGGACTGGCGACCCTCGCCGTCCCCCCGCTGTTGCTGCTCCTGCCCGTGCTGCTGCTCATGCAGACGGGGTTCCACCACCTCTCTCCGCGGACGCTCTGCGCGGCGCTCATCGGTGCGCTCCTCCCCTACTGGTTCCTGGGCGGCTATGCCTACACCATCGGCGAGTGGGACCTCCTGCTCCGCCAGCTGGCAGCCGTCGTCCGTTTCAGCCCCACGGACTACAGCACGCTGACGCCCCCGGCGATAGCCACGCTCGCGCTGACCCTCCTCCTGACGCTGTGGAGCATCATCCACTACGCCCGCAACAGCTTCCTCGACAAGATACGCACCCGGACGTGCATCTACTACATCCTCTCGACGGAAGCCCTCCTGTGGGTGCTCCTCGCCTTCCAGCCCGTCCTTTATCCCTCGCTCGCAGCTCCGCTGACGGCTTGCGCCTCGCTGCTCTCCGGGCACTACTTCGCCGTGACCCGCGACCGCCGCAGCGGCATCGGGCTACTTGTCACGCTGGCGCTCATCGCCGCACTTTACCTCCTTGACGTATGGACACAGCTTTACAGTTCCTTCTAGACTATGGGTACGTGGGGATGTTCCTCGCCGCCTTCCTTGCCGGGAGCATCCTCCCGTTCAGTTCCGAAGCCCTCCTCGTCGCGTTCGTCGAGATGGGGCTGGACCCCGTGGGCACGGTCGCTGCCGCCACGCTGGGCAATACCGCCGGTTCGATGACGTGCTACTGGCTGGGTCACCTGGGCAACATGGCACGTCTGGAGCGTTGGCTGGGTGTGAAGCCTGAGAAGCTGGCACGCGCCGAGCGTTTCATCCGCGGACGGGGAGCATGGATGGCGTTCTTCTCGTTCCTCCCCGTGGTGGGGGACGGCATCGCTATTGTCCTCGGACTGATGCGGGCGAACCTGCCCATCACGTTGTTCTCCATGACACTGGGAAAATTGTTGCGCTACGTTGCGCTCGTACTGGCGGCACAGGGCATCAATATTCTAATTGACAATTGACTCTGCTCCATTTATCAAAACGACACAATTTGCCCCATTTTAACATCACAATTTCCAGATTTGCCGTTTTCAGCTGACGCGCATTTTCACAATTTCGTCCCAATTAGAAAAACACGCATTAAATATTTTAAGATACGTCCGTCAGAACATATCAAAATAAACCGTTATTCACACATTTACATTCTTTCTAACGCAGAAAAACCATCCGCCGAACCCATTTCCACGGTCGAAAGCACCTGTGATTGGCTTCGTACGGACGAACGACTACCGTCGTACGGACGTGTCCGCACCGTCGTAGTCGTTCGTCCGTACGAAAACAGCCACCTGTCCCCATTTTTTAGAGACCAAACGGACACGATTCCCGATGTGTGAAATTGCGTCCGTCCGTGTAAAAAGACTGACGGAAGGAAACAAAAGAAGATAAGAGCAAAACAGAAGGAAAGAAAACCGACGGGAACCCCGTCAATATGTATTTTGCGAATCGCCCGAGAAGGGCCTTCCCGGTCACCAATCCGTATTTTGGTGCAAGGAAGCCCCTTCTCGGGCGATTCATTTGACATTTTGACAAATTGATAAAAACGTCGGACCGCATCAACAAAACATTTCAAGGAATGTAGGGGCGACCGGTCTGGTCGCCCGGTCCAACATATTCAATTAACAATTGATAATTGACAATGGACAATTATCGCCTTGCAGTCACATCCCCCACGCCGCAAGGTAATTGTCAATTGTCCATTGTCCATTGTCAATTGTGTTATGTCGCCCCTACATTCACCGCCTTGCAGCCTCGTTATCCACGCCGCAGGACAATTGTCAATTGTCAATTATCAATTGTCAATTGAAACGTTATCCATTGTCAATTGCCCCGTTGTGCCTCCTCCATGACGCGGAGGAAGTTGCCGCCCCAGAGTTTCTGGATGTCCTCCTCCGAGTAACGTTCCGCACGCAGGCGGCGCGTCAGGTTGATGACCTCCGACGCCGACGCACAGCCGGGGATGCCGCCGTCCCCGTCGAAGTCCGTGCCGATGCCCACGTGGTCGATGCCCATAAGGCTCACCATGTGGTTGATGTGTTCGATGACATCGGGCAGCGACGCCGTCCCGTCCGTCCGCAGAAAGCCCCCGTAGAGGCAGACCTGTGCCACGCCGCCGCTGTGGGCGAGGGCACGCAGCTGGTCGTCCGTCAGGTTGCGCGGATGGTCGCACAGGGCACGACACGACGAGTGGGAGCAGACGATGGGGGTGCGGCTGAGCGACAGGGCGTCGTAGAAGCTCTTCTCCGACGCGTGCGAGAGGTCCACCAGCATGCCCGTGCGGTTCATCTCGCGGACGACCTCCCTGCCGAAGGCGCTCAGTCCGCCGTGCTCCCCGTTGCCGCGGGCGGAGTCGCAGACGTCGTTGTCGCCGTTGTGGCAGAGCGTCAGATAGACCACCCCGCGGCGGCGGAAGTGCTCCACGTTCGCCAGGTCGCGGCCCAGGGCATAGCCGTTCTCGATGCCCAGCATGATGGCTTTCCGCCCCATCTGCTTCAACCGACAGACGTCGGCGGGCGTGCGGGCAATGTCGACCCACGATGCGTTGGCATGGACCATCGCCTCGATTTGGGTCAGGATGCGGTCCGCCTTGGCAGTGGCGGCTAGCAGGGACTCGTCGTCGCGTTCGAGCTGCTTGAGGTAGGCGACCATGATGGTGGCGTCGAGATGTCCCTCGGTCATCTTGTGCAGGTCGACGAGCACGTGCGGGTCGCGCGTGTCGAAGCGGATGTCCTTGTGGAAGAACATCGGCGTGTCGCAGTGGCTGTCGAGCGAGACGATGCGCCGGTGCACCGCCTTGGCGTCGGCGAACGAGGCGGCTTCTGCCGTGAGCCAGCGGAAGAGAGGCAGCATGCTCTCGTCCCCGGCGAGAATCATGCACTCCGGGTGCCACTGCACGCCGAGCATCGACTTGTGTTCCGCCGACTCGACCGCCTCGATGATGCCGTCGGCTGCCCTTCCGCTGACCCGGAAGCCGGGTGCGGGCTCACGGACCGCCTGGTGGTGGAACGAGTTGACGGGCAGGCGGTCGGTGCCGAAGAGGCGGGCGAGCAGCGTGTCCGGCTCGATGTGCAGGGTGTGTGAGGCGTAGCTGCGGTCGAGCTGCTGGTCGTGCTTGAGGCAGACGGTGCCTGCCTGGGTGTGGATGTCCTGGTAGAGGGTGCCCCCGAGGGCGGCGGTCAGGACCTGGAGGCCGCGGCAGATGCCGAGGATGGGTATCTGACGGTCGGCGGCGAGGCGGGTGAGCAGGAGTTCCTGACGGTCGCGGCGGTGATTGATGGAGTGGAGTTCGTTGACGGGTTCCTCGCCCAGGTAGAGCGGGTTGATGTCGCCCCCGCCGGTGAGCAGGAGTCCGTCAAGGTGTTCGAGGGTGGAGAGCAGTGCGTCCGTGTCGTCGTACGGGGGGATGATGAGGGGAAGTCCTCCGGCACGGAGGATGGAGGTGCAATAGCCGTCGGCTAAAGAACAATTCCCGTCACTGAAGTTCGCTGTGACTCCAATGACGGGCAATTTCCGGTATCCGGGGTACGACGCGTGGATGCTGTCGTACGCCCGCTGTATGTCGTATGTGTGCATGTCTGTCTGCGTTACTGTCCGCCGGGTGCCGTGTGGGGCGTGCGGGACGGACGTCAGAACTTGTAGGTCCGTTTGGGGTTCTTGGGGAACCATCCTTTCTTCACACGTTCCTCCTGCTCAAAGATTTCCTTGATGGTCCAGAACGAGGAGAAGGCGAAGACTCCGAGGAGGGTCGACAGCAGCACGTTCGCCACCCACAGAGAGGCGGCCGTACCGCCGAGTCCCAGCAGGAGGAAGACCCACCAGCAGCGTGTCCCGAAGTAGTACTCGCACTTGACGACGACGGGGTGGAACAGGCCGATGATGAGGAAGGTGCAGATGCCGATGATCAGCCCGGTAAGGTGGAGGTTGTCGAAGGCTCCCATCCGGTCACTTGTCAGTTATGGGTATTTCCTTCTTGATGCTTTGCTCCAGCGAGATGAGCGTCTCGGTGGCAGTCACGCCGGGAATCTCCTGGATGCGGCTGTTGAGCAGCTCCATGAGGTGTTCGTTGTCGCGGGCATAGAGCTTGATAAGCATGGTGTAGGGACCGGTGGTGAAGTGGCACTCGACGATCTCCTTGATGTTCTCCAGCTGCGCCACTGCAGCCCGGTACATGGAGCCCTTTTCGAGCTTTACTCCGACATAAGTGCAGGTACTGTAGCCCAAGCTCTTCGGATTGACATGATAGCCCGACCCGATGATGACGCCCAGGTCGATCAGTCGTTGCACACGCTGATGAATGGCAGCGCGTGAGACGCCGCACTCAGCAGCCACATCTTTGAAGGGAATACGCGCATTCTGGGAAATGATCTCCAGGATGCGTCGGTCTAAATTATCTATTCTTTCCATCACGTTGGGGGTTTGGTTGTTCAATAACACTTTGATAGGCAAATATAGCGATTATTTCATATCGACAAACTTTTTGCTCTCTATTTTTCGGATTTTCTTGAAAAAGTGTCGGCACGAAGAGCAAAAAGATGCACTTTTCAATTGACAAGTGACAATTTACTATCGGCAATGACCTTCCGGCGTGAGGACGGCATGCACAGACAGACACGCCTCCAAGGGTGATGGTCCCTGGAGGCGTGTCCGTATGCGTATCCCTGAAGGAGGGGATTGTCACTCGTCAATCAGCCATTGCCGGTCAGCGTGTCTTGCTGACGGTGTGGAGCACCTTGCCGTCCTTGTCGAGCATGTAGAGGCAGAGGCGGTCCTTGTCGGCGGCGACGAGGGAGAACCCGGTCGCACCGCTGCAGAACTGTGTCCCCTCGATGGGGCTTACCTCGCGGCTCAGCGAAGCGGACGAGTTGACCACGTAGTCGATGTCCGTCCCCTGACGGCGGATGTGCTGGAAGGTATGGAGGTGTCCGCAGACGTACATGGCGACGTTGTCATGCCGGCGCAGGACGGTGTCCACACGGCGTTGCATGTCGAGACGTTCCTTCTCGCTCTTCTCCGTCTGTGCAAAGATGGGGTGGTGCCCCACGACGATGACCCAGTCCTCGCGGGCGTCGGTGAGTACGCGGTCGAGCCAGCTCAGTTGCGGCTCCACCTCCTGGCGGCAGGCGTCAGGGTAGCCGACGGTGTCCTCGCGGTACTTGTCGATGAGCGGGGTCGTGTCCAGCATGACCACGCGCACGGTGACATCGTTGTCCTCCACGGTGAAGGTGTAGTAGCGGGCGGGCATCTCCCAACGTGCGCTGATGCCGGCATAGTCGAGCACCGCCTGCGTGTTGCCGCGGTACTCGTGGTTGCCAAGGATGGGGTACCAGGGGAGCATCAGCTCGGGATGGCTGTAGATGAGCTCATAGTTGGTCATCCACAGCGGGTCGGATGTGCTGCGGACGCCCTCGAAGTGGTGCACGTCTCCGGCAGCCACCACGCACTCGATGCCGACGGTCTCGGCCATACGGCCCATCAGTTCGGCGATGGGCTTCTGGTCGTAGTAGCCGTTGCGTCCGAGGTCATTGGCGATGTAGAAGTTGACGCTTTTCTCCAGTTTCGCCCAGCTCGCGGCGTCCTGTGCGACGGCGGCAATGGCAGCCGTGCAGAGCAGGAGGCAGAGGAAGGTAAGTCTTTTCAGTGTGTTCATAAGGGTTTTGTTTGATTGTTAGTAAAGCTTTGTCGGTTGATGGTCTCAGAAGGCGACCTTGATGCCTGCGTTCACTTTCACGCCATAGTACTCAGCCTGCATGGTGTGCTCCTTCGTGCCCTGGTAGTAGCGCAGGGGTTGGTTGAGCAGGTTGTTCGCCTCGCCGTAGACGGTACACTTGATTTTCTTGCCGAAGGTGTAGGAGGCGTTCAGGTCCATGTAGTCGACGGCGTCATAGTATCGGTCGAGCATGGCGTGCTCGCCCATCTCGTCGATGAACTCGGAGGCGTGGTTGTAGGACAGGCGGACATTCCATCCGTTCTTCTCGAAGTAGAGCGAGGCGTTGGCGATGTGTTCGGTCGAACCGGGCATGCGCAGGTCCTTCTCGTTCTCGCGTCCGGCGAAGTTGAAGTGGTTCACTCGCGACCAGGTGTAGGTGTAGTTGCCATAGAAGCCCAGGCACTTCAGGGCGGGGGCGATGAAGCCGAAGTCCCGTTGGAAGCCTACCTCCACACCCAGCAGGTCGGCGTCGCCGCCGTTGATGGAGGTCTTGATTTCCTTGAAGTCCACGCCGGGGTAGCCTGCGTAGTCGCCGCTGGTGCGCTGTTCGACGATGAAGTCGTTTATGCGCTTATAGAAGACGCCTGCCGAGACCAGTCCGATGCTCTTGAAGTAGTAGTCCGCGCTGAGGTCGAAGTTATAGGAGAGGGCGGGCGTCAGGTCGGGATTGCCGATGGTGACCTTCTCGTCGTCGAGGTCCAGCGCCACGTTGGGGACGAGGTCCACGTAGTTCGGACGTGCCAGGGTGTTGGTGAAGGAGGCGCGCACCTTGAAGTCGTCGTTCACGTCCCACTTGTAGAGGATGCTCGGGAGGACATTGACGTAGTTGTTCTTCTGCTTGCCGGTGCTGACGATGCCTTCCTCCATGCCGGCTTCTTCCTGTGCGTCGCCGGGCTTGGTCCAGTTCCAGCCTTCGTACTCCAGCCGGGTTGCTTCCATACGGACGCCAAGCATGAGCTGGTGGTGCCGTCCGAGCTGCTGGTCGAAGCGGAGGTAGGCGGAGGTCACGTTCTCGGCGGCGTCGAAGTTGCCCGACGACTCTTCCCAGACGCGTTCCCCTTCGAGGGAGGCAAAGTCGAGGTCGGCGATGTAGTCCTTGCGGACGAAGTCGGTGGGCTTGTACTGTCCGTTGCCGGGCATGTAGTCATCGCGTATCTGGCTGGAGAGGTGGTTCATGTAGTCGTTGCCGTACTTGTTGGTGTAGTCGTCCTGATACTCATACTGCACGATGTCCTTCGTCTTGGACTTGTGGGCGTACTTGGCTCCGAACTTGAGCTTGTTGCCGAACTCTCCCTTCCGGAAGGGCAACTCGAAGTCCAGGTGGAACTTGGCGTCCGTTTCGTGAATGTCCTGGTTGGAGTTCGTCAGCTCGTCGACCTCCCATGTGCCCTCGTGCAGGCTGATGTTGTCGGTGACGTAGGGGAAGCGGGTGAACGGGTCGGCGACGTGCAGGCCGAGTCCCTCCTGCTTGAGCTTGAAGTAGCGTTCCTCGGGACGGTCCTCGCTGGCTCGTGCGTAGGAAGCTCCCCAGTCCATCATCAGGTTGCCGAAAAGGTGCTCTCCGCCGAGCGAGAAGTCCATGGTCTGCTGGAGTTCGAGACGGGCGTGGTGCTTGTCATGTCCGCCTGCCTTGGTCTCAATCTCCGCTTCCGCCTCGTTGTCGGCAGCCTTCTCCAGGTCCTTGTAGGCGATGGCGTAGCGGTTTTCCCAGTCGTGACGCCGGTTGTAGATACCCTTGAAGAAGAGTTTGTGGTTGGGGTTGATATCATAGTCGAGCGAGAGGGAGTAACTCTGGCGCTGACGGGTGACGTAGTACTGTCTCGTTTCGGCACTGGTCAGGAACTTCTCCCCGTTGTCGTCGAGATCATACTCGAACTCCACATCGTCCGAACCGATGGGTGCGTTCTGGTAGGAGACGGCAGCCATGACGCCCAGGCGGTCGTTGAAGAAGCGGTCGCCGTAAGTCAGTCCGAAGTTCAGCTGCGGGTCCTGGCTGACCCAGTTGTAGCCGCTGCCGAGCGTGGCGTTGAAGGTACGTTCGTAGGGTGAGTTCTTCGTGATGAGGTTGATGGAGCCGCCGATGGCATCGGCGTCCATGTCTGCGGTGACCACCTTGTTGACCTCGATGGTCTGTATCATGTCCGAGGGGATCAGGTCAAGCTGCACGTTGCGCACGTCGCCTTCCGCCGAAGGGAGGCGGTTGCCGTTGATGGTCACCGAGGTGAGGTCGGGCGACGTGCCCCTGACCTGTCCGAAGCGGGCCTCTCCCTGGTCATACTGGACATTGATGCCACTGATGCGCTTGAGGGCGTCTCCGATATTGGAGTCGGGGAACTTGCCCACCTGGTCCGAGGAGACGACGTTGACCACGCCCATTTTGTTCTTCTGCTGGTTGAGGGCACGGCTCTGTCCGCGGAAGACACCACCGACGACGACCTCCTGCAGTTCGAGGCCTTCGTTGAGTGTGATGTCGCGTTCGACCGTTTTCCCTTCGGGCACGGCGAGTGTGAGGTAGATGGGTTCATAGCCCACGTAGCTCACCTTGACTTTGTAGGTACCGGGTTGCAGGTTCGTCAGTGTATAGAAGCCGTTGGCGTCGCTCACCACTCCGGCCTTGAGGTTTTCGATGTAGATGGAGGCTCCGGGGAGGGTACGCTTGTCCGCGTCAACCACTCGTCCACGGATGACACCGACGGCGGGGTCTGCACTCTTGTTGTCCGCCGACGCCGGGTTGCACAGTACGGTTGAAAGGAGCAACAGGCTCGTTGCCTTTGCGAAAGTTTTCATTTGCTTGCGTTTATGTTTTGACACTGCAAAGAAACACCGTTCGTGTTACATCCGTCTTTCACGACTTTTAAGCTACCGTAACAGTCCTGTTGCATTCGTGTGACCGGACGGACGGGCAACAGCCTTTCCACGGACAATGCACTCCGGCGGGCAGTCAGCCTGCATACGCAGACACGCCCCCAAGGAAGATGGTCCCTGGAGGCGTGTCCGTGCATGTATCCCCGAAGGGGGAAGTGGTCACTTGTCTGTCATGTCCTGTTGCTTGCTCTGTTCGTATTCGACGGACGCCAGGATGAACGTGCCGATAGCCTTGCCTTCGTTCTCCACGATGGTCACGTCCTTACCGCAGAGGTAGTAGTTCACCGTACCGGTGCGGGAGGGGTTCTTCTGCGGACCGAGTCCGGCGGAAGCGCAGGTGCGCACGATGTCCGTCCGCCCGTCGCTCTCCCGGATGAAGGTTTTGAGCAGGCCGGCATAGGCTTTCTCTGCCACGGGACGGTAGGTGGCGGCGTCGAGCAGGCCCAGTCGGATTCCTTTGAGGAAGGCGTAGGTGAAGATGCCCGAGGCGGACGCTTCGAGGTAGTTGGGAGCGGTGCCCACGTTGTAGGTCTCGCCATCCACGGTGTCGCCCTTGCCGTCGGCAGTCTTCGTGGCGTCATACTGCATGAGCTGATACCACACGCCGCTCTGCGGGTCCTGCCAGCGAGCGACGCCGGCAGCCACCTGTTGCAGGATGGAGTCGACGGCAGCACGGTCGGGGTGCTCGCGAGGCATGAACTCCAGCACGTCGACCAGCGCGGCAAAGTACCAGCCCATGCCGCGTGCCCAGAACTCGGGGCTGCATCCCTTGAAGGGTTCCGCCTTGTTCGCCCAGAAGGAGTCCGGTGCGTCGGGCGTAGCGGACCAGGCGTGGTAGTTCAGCTGCTTCTCGGGGTTATAGGTGTAGCGGTGGATGGTCTTGAACTGAAGGGCGATGTCGCTCCAGCTCTCGCTATTGTTGTCCACACTGTCGGCGCCGAAGGTGTGCTGCCACTGGGCGTAGATGGGCGAGCCCATGAACAGTCCGTCGAGCCACATCTGGTTCGGGTAAGTCGCCTTGTGGAAGAATCCACCGGCGCCCGGCAGTCCTTCGGCAATGCGCGAATGGTTGTACTTGAGGGTGTTGCGGATGAGGGTGGCGGCGCGTCGGTAACGTTCGGCATCCTGGGTGTTGCCCTTGCGCATCTCCTCGCGGTAGAGGGTGAAGTAGATGTTGCCCGCGGGGAGGTCGTCGATGTTGCTCGGGCGCAGGGCGGAGGTGCCCTTCTTGCTGAGTATCATCGACCCGTCGGCATTGGTGTTGTGGTCGGCGAATGCCTTGACGGCGTCATAGTAGGCAGTCTTCTCGGGATAGAGCTGCCATGCCTTCAGGACGGCATTGGCAACGAGTCCGGACACGTAGTCCCATCCGGTGGTGTCCAGCTTCGCCTGGTGATGGCGGTTGCAGTAGAAGTCGCCCAGTCCGTGCGACTCGACCATGCGCTGGGAGTAGGGCATGGGGGCTTCCTCCCGGCTCGAGGCGCAGGCACCGAGCAGCAGGGGGAGCAGCAGTAAGCAAAGGTACTTTCTCATAGTAGTATGTAGTTAAGTGGATGTGTGCGTGGCTCGTCAGCTCTCCACCTTCACCTCACGGAGCGACGCTCCGCGGAGCAGGAAAAAACGGTAGGCACTCACGGCGAGGGCGTAGACCACGAAGGCGGAGACGAAGCCGCAGAGGGCATCGATGAGGTAGTGCGCCTGGATGTAGACCGTCGCACAGCACAGCAGGACGTAGAACGGCAGGAGTACCAGCGGAAGCACACGGTTGCGGGTACGCAGCGCGAGGAGCATCAGGATGGTGGACATACCCACGTGCGAGCTCGGGAAAGCCGCCGTCGGGCGTTCGCCCGCCTGTTGGGACATCTCCACCAGTCCGTAGAAGAAACCTTGGGCATCGCCCGGGGCAGGCAGCAGCTCGGAGTGGTGGTTGAAGTAGTCGCCCACGGCGCGGAAGTGTCCCAACGCCACTTCGTCCAGCCCGATGGCGGGGAAGTAGTACTGTGGTCCGGCAACGGGGACGAATATATATATAAGGTAATAGATGAAGAACGACGTCAGCACGACGAACGCCGTGCGGTCGAACTCACGGTAACGCGCGATGAAGTAGAACAGTACCACGGCGGCTATCATCGGGTAGTAGGAGAAGTAGCCCAGGTTGAACGCCTCGCTCCATCCCACCGACGGCAACAGCCGGCTGAACTCGATGGCGGGCTGGCACCCGAAGAGCACCTGCTCGCTGTGGGCGAAGAGGTGGTCGAGGTTGGGGAAGAGACGGTTGAACTCGTAGGTGTCCGGATACCAGTAGGCGAGCAGCCCGAGCTGGAAGAGCGTGCGCAGGAAGCTCGTGAGCTTGCACGAGTAGCGCTGGTAGATGAGCAGGAGCAACACCGTGATTACGGCAATGCCGATGCGCTCGAGGACCATCGTCAACGGGTGGTCCATGCGTTCGTGAAGGAACAATATGAGCACGGTGGTCAGTGCCCCGTAAGCGAGGCTGACCACCTCGATGGGAAACAGCCCGCGGCGTGTTTCCGTACGTTGGAGTAAGTTTAAAGCCATCCTTGTTGTTTATACCAGGCGATGCTCTCCCGCACTCCCCGCTGCAAGTCGTAGGCAGGGCGGAAGCCCAGTTCCTCGACGAGGGGCGTGATGTCGCAACGCCAGTTTCGTTGTTTCATAATGTGATACTTGTCGCGGTTGAGGGTGCTGCTGCGCCCTGCCAGCCCTGCCAGCGTCTCCGCCACGACCGAGACGGCGCGGAGCACCGCCAGGGGGAAGGTGAGCCGGACGACTACGGGATTGCCCAGCTCGGCACGGATGTAGTCGGAGTAGGCACGGCTCGAATAGACCCTGCCGTCGCTCACGAAGTAGGCGCGGCGGGTGACGCCACGCTCTATCGCCAGGTAGACAGCCTGCACGAGGTCCTTGACGTAGATGAACGTGAGGTCCTGGCGGCGGAAGCCCACTGCGACGTCAAGATGGCGGCTGATGCTCTGCGCCATGAGGTAGTAGTCGCGCTCGCGCGGTCCGTACACGCCCGTGGGGCGGAAGATGACGTAGGGGAAACTGTCGGGGGTGGAGCGCAGGAACTCCTCGGAACGGAGCTTGCTCCTGCCATAAGCCGTGTCGGGGCGGGGGGTGTCCTGCTCGCAGATGGGTGCGTAGTCGGTCTCATGGATGGGACCGTAGACGCTCAGCGAACTGATGTACAGGAACTGCCGGGGCATCATGCCCAGCTCCGTGAGCAGACGGACGAGCCGGCACGTGGCGTCGTAGTTGATGCGGTCGAAGTCCTCCTTGCGGCGGCACTTCGTCGCCCCGGCACAGTGGATGACATAGTCCCATGCCCCCTCGGTGTCGCGGTGGCGGCGCAGCTGCTCCTCCAGCCGGCGGTCATCGCCCAGGTCCAGCTCGGCGAAACGGATACGGGCATCCTGCAGCCACGCGCGGCTGCTGGACGCACGCACGCCTGCCCAGGTCTCCATCCCGCGACGGAGCGCCTCTTCGACCAGGAAGCTTCCTATGAAGCCGCTGGCTCCGGTGATGAGTATCTTCATTTTCGCCTTCTTGTTACAAATTCGCTGCAAAGATAAGACATCTTATTGAAATAAGCCCGTTTTGCTCATGAACTATCACAGAAAATCACTTACTTTGTACATCGGGTCCGCCCGGCACCTGCCTGTGGTCCCTCCCGGCGGGTGTGCCGGAACGGGGGATGCGGACGACGGACCCGGAGACTGCAAACATGACGTCCGCAAGCCCGGAACGCGACGGACCGGGCAACCGGGAGACACACCGACGGACCGGGCGTGCGGAACGTATGCCATAAACCTCTACCGCTATGGGAAAGAAAGACAAGAAAGTAAAGAAAGAAAAGAAGGGCGGCAAACGGATGACCAAGAAGCAGCTTGTGGAAAAGCTCACCGACCTCATCCAGCTGAACGCCCCCGAGAGCGTCAGCCTCAAGCGCATCTATGCCGAACTGAAGCTCAACACCCACCCACTCAAGATGCTGTGCCTGGACATCCTGCAGGACATGCTCACCGACGACTTCATCTGCGAACCCGAGAAAGGGCGCTACAAACTCAAGAACCCCGACCAGATCGTGACGGGCACGTTCCAGCGCAAGAGCAACGGGAAGAACTCCCTCCTGCCCGAGGACGGCAGCACCCCCATCTTCGTGGCGGAACGCAACTCGGCGCACGCCATGAACAACGACAAGGTGCGCGTCGCCCTCTTTGCACGCCGCAAGAACCGCGAGCGCGAGGGCGAGGTCATCGAAATCCTCGAACGTGCCAACGACACCTTCGTCGGACGGCTGAAGGTCGACCGCCACTATGCCTTCCTGCTGACGGAAAGCCGGACGCTCGCCAACGACATCTTCATCCCCAAGGAACGGCTCAAGGGGGCGAAGGACGGCGACAAGGTGGTCGTCCGTGTCGCCGAATGGCCTGACGACGCGAAGAACCCCATCGGGCAGGTCATCGACGTGCTGGGGCGCGCGGGCGACAATACGACCGAGATGCACGCCATCCTCGCCGAGTACGGACTGCCCTACTCCTACCCCGAGAACGTGGAACACGCCGCCGAGCAAATCCCTGCCGAGATTTCGGCTGAGGACCTGGCGGAGCGCGAGGACTTCAGGGACGTGCTGACGTTCACCATCGACCCCAAGGACGCGAAGGACTTTGACGACGCGCTCTCCATCCGCCGTGTCAACGACGGGCTGTGGGAGGTGGGCGTGCACATCGCCGACGTGAGCCACTATGTGAAGGAAGGCAGCATCATCGACAAGGAGGCGTTCAAGCGCGCCACGTCAGTCTACCTCGTGGACCGCACCGTGCCGATGCTGCCCGAGCGGCTGTGCAACTTCATCTGCTCGCTGCGCCCCGACGAGGAGAAGCTGGCGTACTCCGTCATCTTCCGCATCGACGACAAGGGCAACGTCCGCGACTCGCACATCGCGCACACCGTAATCCGGAGCAACCGACGCTTCACCTACGAGGAGGTACAGGACATCCTGGAGGCACGTCAGGGCGAGTATGCCGCCGAGCTGATGCAGCTCAACACCTTCGCCAAGATACTGCGTGAACGGCGCATGGCAGCGGGCGCCATCAACTTCGACCGCATGGAGGTGCGCTTCGAGATAGACGAGGCGACGGGTCGTCCGCTGAGCGTCTACTTCAAGGTGCAGAAGGACGCGCACAAGCTCATCGAGGAGTTCATGCTCCTTGCCAACCGGACGGTTGCCGAGCGCATCGGCAAGGTGCGCGGGGGTGCCAAGCCGAAGGTGTTCCCCTACCGCATCCACGACCTGCCGGACCCGGAGAAACTGGAGGACCTGAAGAACTTCATCGTCAAGTTCGGCTACAAGCTGAAGACTGCCGGCTCCAAGACCGACGTGTCGCGCTCGCTCAACCACCTGCTGGACGAGATTCAGGGGAAGAAGGAGGAGAACCTCATCGAGACCGTCTCGCTGCGGGCGATGCAGAAGGCGCGCTACAGCACGTTCAACATCGGCCACTACGGACTGGCGTTCGACTACTACACGCACTTCACCTCGCCCATCCGCCGCTATCCCGACCTGATGGTACACCGACTGCTGACGCGCTACCTCGCCGGCGGACGCTCCGTGCAGCAGCAGAAGTATGAGGACAAGTGCGAACACTGCTCGGACATGGAGCAGGTGGCTGCCTCTGCCGAACGCGCGAGCATCAAGTACAAGCAGGTGGAGTTCATGAGCGAGCACATCGGCGAAGTGTACGACGGGACCATCAGCGGCATCACGGAGTGGGGCATCTATGTGGAAATCAACGAGAACAAGTGCGAGGGCATGGTGCCCATGCGCGACCTCGGGGAGGACTACTACGACTTCGACGAGAAGAACTACTGTCTCATCGGACGGAAACGCCACCAACGCTTCTCCCTGGGCGACCCGGTGCGCATCAAAGTGGCACGCGCGAACCTGGAGAAGAAACAATTGGACTTCACGATAGCCTGATTAATTGACAATGGACAATGGACAATTGACAATTGCCCTGCGGCATAGGGACGGTTCCACAAGGCAATAATTGTCAATTGTCCATTGTCAATTGTCAATTGAAAAGCGGTTGTGTCAATTTGTCAAAACGTCAAATGAATCGCCCGAGAAGGGGCTTCGTTGCACCAAAATACGAGTTGGTGACCACGGAGCGCCTTCTCGGGCGATTTGCGTTTTGCACATTGACGGGGTTTCCGTCGGTTTCCTTTCCTTCTGTCTCCTTTCTCCTCCCATCCGTTCCCTTCCGTCGGTCTTTTCACACGGACGGGCGCAATTTCACACATCGGGAATCGTGCCCCTTCGGGCTCTAAAAAATGGGGACAGATGGCTGTTTTCGTACGGACGAACGACCACGACGGTGCGGACACGTCCGTACGACGGTAGTCGTTCGTCCGTACGAAGCCAGTCACAGGTACTTTCGACCGTAAAAATGGGTGCGAAGGATGCTTTTTGTAAGTTAGAAAGCGTGTAATTGTGTAAAGTTACGTTATTTTCAGTCTGTTTAGACGGACATATCTTAAAAGATTTAACGCGCTATTTTCTGGAAGGGAAAAAATTGCAAAAGTACGCGTCAGCTGAAAACGCCAAAACGGGAAAATGTGATGCAAAAACCGGGAAAAAGGTGTCAATGTGATTTCTCCCACGGACGGGAGAAGCGGGAACATAATAAAAACGCGAGATGCCCGGAAGAACCTAAAACCGGCATCTCGCGCTAACTCTTCAATGGCACGCCTGCCATCTTTATAGAAAGATTAGGGGATTCTTTCAGTAGAGTTATTGGGGTTCAACAATCATTTATCATTACCTATTAGAAAAACTTCCAGTCGGTGTACGCCAGACTCATCTCGTCGAGCTGCCTGTTCTGCCAGAAGCCGACGTGCATCTGGTCTGCCCCGGGGTGCAGGCTGACGTCGCCTTCTCCGGTGACAAGTGCCCTGCCTTGCTCGGTGAGGAACTGATGTTCCCGACTCGACACGACCTCGGCACGGCCGCCGTCCACGCTCACTTCGACAGCTCCCGAGCCTCCTCCTCCGCGGATGTCCACACAGCCTTCGTAGGCGTAGACGTCCCCGCTCCCGGTGTAGATGCAGAGGGGCTTCGCGCCCTCACTCACCGCCACATGGGCGGTTCCCACCAGGTTGATGCAGCGGTTCGACTCGGAGTAGTTGCCCGGCACGGACAGATAGGCACCTCCTTCGAGGTAGACCCACGTCCCGTCGTTGAGGCGGACCTTGTAACATTTTCCTTCGGGGACGCACACGCGGGTGTACTGTCCCGTGGTCATGGCCTCCAGGCGGTCGCCCATGCGGCGCAGGAGTTCCTGACGGATGGTGCGGAAGTCATAGACATCGTGCACCGTTTGCGGACCGTCGAGCCCGTCCACGTAGAGCACGGCTTCGGTCAGCATCCCCGGCTCCATGCCCGGGACGACAAGCGGCTTCTGCAAGCCCAGCCATCCGGCCACGACACCGACGAACGCGGCGGCAGCGGCATAGTAGCCCCACCGGCGGTACTGTTTCCAGCCGGTGTTTGTCTGCCGACGGACGGTCCGTTGCAGCTCCTGCCACGAACGCCGACATGCCTCCCGGTTGCGGTCGCGGGCAGCGGACGCCCGGAGCTGTTCGGACAGCAAGGCGTCTGCGAGACGGCGCAGACGGTCGTTCTCCGCACAGAGCGCACGGAGTTCCCCGGCTTCAGCGTCGGACAACACCCCGGCAAGCTTTTTCAGCGCCAGGAGTCTGATTCGTTCTTGTCTCTCGTTTGGCATCGTTTCGAAGGTCGTTACATAGTAAAGACAATGTGGGTACCGTCCGGTGTAAGGGAAAATTGAAATTTTTTGCAAGATTCTTCGCGTCGGATGAACGAGGTTTCAATTTTAATACCTACCTTTGGCGCATCCAACAACTAATTTAAAACGCAGGCTATGGACAATGTAATCAACGTGAATGAAATCATCCGTCGGATTAAAGAACTGAAAACATTCAAGACTGACCGCCAGGTGGCAGACTTCCTCGGCGTGTCGAAAGCAACGGTGTCGAACTGGATGGCGCGCAACAGCATCGATTTCCCCCTGCTCATCAACAAGCTCGACGGCGTGGACCTGACGTGGCTGCTCACGGGCCGCGGCACCCCCGAACACCGCGACAACCCGTGCCACGACCCCCTTGCCGAGGGCGAAGTCCAGATGCTCCGCACGCCGCGTGTGCCCGAGGCGCTGAACGACCGCAGCGTGACGCTCTACGACGTGACGGCTGCCGCCAACCTGAAGACACTCTTCACCAACAAGCACCAGTTCGCGCTGGGGGAGATTGTCATCCCCAACATCCCGTCGTGCGACGGGGCGGTCTACGTCAGCGGCGACAGCATGTACCCCTTGCTGAAGTCTGGCGACATAGTGGGCTACAAGGAGATACACAGCTTCAGCAACATCATCTTCGGCGAGATGTATCTCGTGGCTTTTGACCTCGACGGCGACGAGTACCTGACCGTAAAATATGTCAACCAATCGGAGCAACCGGAGTCCATCCGTCTGGTGAGCTACAACCCCCACCATGCCCCCCAGGACATTCCCCTGCGCACCATCAATGCCATGGCCATCGTGAAGTTCTCCATCCGCCGGAACATGATGGTCTGAGACTCTTTACGATGTTTAAATATAACTAACAAACGCTATCGATTTACTGGCTTTGTCGTATCTTTGCGCGCCGAAAGCGCAATGCTCTGATTATCCAACAAAATACAAGATATGATACAAAAGGTCTTAGTCGCCAATCGAGGCGAGATTGCCGTGCGTATTATGCGTTCGTGCAGGGAAATGGGCATCCGGACGGTTGCCGTATTCTCCGAAGCCGACCGGGCAGCACGCCACGTGATGTATGCTGACGAAGCATGTTGCATCGGTCCGGCGGCATCCCAGGAAAGCTATTTGAACATCGACAACATCATCCGCGCCGCCAAGGAGCACAAGGCGGACGCCATCCATCCCGGGTACGGCTTCCTGTCCGAGAATGCCGAGTTCGCCCGCCGCTGCCGGCAGGAAGGCATCATCTTCGTAGGACCCGCTCCGGAGACGATGGAAGCCATGGGCGACAAAATCTCTGCCCGTAAACGTATGATTGCTGCCGGAGTGCCGGTAGTCCCGGGGACGGAAAAGCCCCTGCAGAGTGCCGAGGAAGCCTTGCGTGTGAGCAAGGAAATCGGGTTCCCGGTGATGCTGAAGGCATCAATGGGCGGCGGTGGAAAGGGCATGCGGCTCATCCACAGCGAAGACGAGGTCGTGGAGGCGTACAACACGGCACGCTCGGAGTCGATGTCCTCGTTCGGCGACGACACGGTCTATATCGAGAAGTTCGTCGAGGAACCTCACCACATCGAGTTCCAAATACTGGGCGACAACCACGGCAACGTCATCCACCTCTTCGACCGCGAATGCTCCGTGCAGCGCCGCAACCAGAAGATTGTCGAGGAGAGCCCCTCTCCCTTCCTCACCCCCGAACTGCGCCGCGAGATGGGCGAGAAGGCAGTTGCAGCCGCACGCGCCGTCAACTACTCGGGAGCAGGTACCATCGAGTTTCTCGTCGATAAGCACCGCCACTTCTACTTCCTGGAGATGAACACCCGCCTCCAGGTGGAACACCCCATCACCGAGGAGGTCGTCGGCGTGGACCTGGTGAAGGAACAGCTGCGCGTGGCAAACGACGAGGTGCTCCACCTTCGCCAGGAAGACCTCTTCCAGCGCGGGCACGCCATCGAGTGCCGCATCTGCGCCGAGGACACCGAGAACAACTTCATGCCTTCACCGGGCATCATCCAGCAGCTCACGGAGCCGAACGGCATCGGGGTCCGTATCGACAGCTATGTCTACCAGGGCTACGAGATACCTATATATTATGACCCGATGATCGGCAAGCTGATCGTATGGGCGACGACCCGGCAGTTTGCCATCGAGCGGATGCGCCGCGTCCTCTATGAGTACAAGATAACCGGACTGAAGAACAACCTCAGCTACCTGCGGCGCATCATGTTCACCCCCGACTTCGTCAAGGGCGAATACAACACCCTCTTCATCGAGAAGAACGCCAAGATGCTCCAGCGCTCCAACGGGCACAACGAGGAAATCGAGAACGTCGCCATGATGGCGTCGTACATCGACTACCTGATGAACCTTGAGGAGAATTCCCCCGCCGGCACCGAGGGCGACAATCGCCCCATCAGCCGCTGGAAGCAGTTCGGACTGCAAAAGGGCGTACTGCGCATCTGACAACGGAAACGGGAGGCTCCTCCCCCCTCATTCATAACCAAAACACAGACTGATATGGAAATACATATAGGCGACCGCGTCGCTGACGTGACGCTGGTCAGCAAAGACGGCAACAAGGTGCAGTTCCTCATCGACGGGGAACCCTACGATGTGGACATCGTGATGGCAGAGAACGGGAGTTGCTCCATCCTGCACAACGGCAACTCCTACAACGCTGAACTCATCCGCAGCGAAAACGGCAAGAACTACACCGTCAACATGTTCTACCGCTCCTACAACGTCGACATCGTGGACACACAGGCGAAGTACCTGCGCATGCGCAAGGGCGGCGAAGAGAAGCAGGACGACAAAATCATTGCCCCCATGCCGGGCAAGGTCGTGAAGATTCCCGTGAAGCCGGGCGACAAGCTCAGCGCGGGCGACATCGTCATCGTCCTCGAAGCCATGAAGATGCAGAGCAACTACAAGGTGAACTCCGACTGCACCGTACGCGAAGTGCTCGTCAGCGAGGGCGACTCGGTGAACAGCAACCAGGTGCTGCTGACACTGAGCCTCTGACTCCCCACCGACGCACGTTCCACCACTCACAAACGAACAAACAGACCAAAACATGACAAGAGAAGAAATCTACCATACATTTGAGGAGCTTGACAAGCAGGCTTCCATGGGCGGCGGCATCGACCGCATCGAGAAACAGCACGCCTCCGGGCGCATGACGGCACGCGAGCGCATCGACATGCTGCTCGACAAGGGCACGTTCAACGAGCTGGACAAGTTCGTCATCCATCAGTGTACCAACCTGGGCATGGACAAGAGCCATCTGGCAGGCGACGGCGTGGTGTGCGGCTACGGCAAGATAGACGGCCGCCTGGTGTTCGTCTACGCCTTCGACTTCACCGTCTACGGCGGCACGCTGAGCCACACCAATGCTGCCAAAATCGTCAAGGTGCAGAAGCTCGCCCTGCAGAACGGCGCTCCCATCATCGCGCTCAACGACTCGGGCGGTGCCCGTATCCAGGAGGGCATCAGCTCACTCGCCGGCTTCGGCTCCATCTTCTACCAGAACACCATCGCCTCGGGTGTCATCCCCCAGCTGTCAGCCATCCTTGGTCCCTGTGCCGGCGGCGCATGCTACTCGCCCGCACTGACCGACTTCATCTTCATGGTGAAGGAGAAGAGCCACATGTTCATCACCGGTCCTGACGTGGTGAAGGCGGTGACCCACGAAGAGGTGGACAAGGAGGAGCTTGGCGGTGCCGACACTCACAGCAGCCGCAGCGGCGTGACCCACTTCCTGTGCAACACCGAGGAGGAGACGCTCATGAGCATCCGCGAGCTGCTCAGCTTCCTTCCGTCGAACAACATGGAGGAGGCCCCCCTGCGTCCGTGCACCGATGACCCTCACCGCGAAGACGAAAGCCTGCAGACGGTCGTACCCGAAGACCCGAACATGCCCTACGACATCAAGGACATCATCGAGCCGGTGGTCGACGACCAGTACTTCTTCGAAGTGATGCCCCACTTTGCCAAGAACATCGTCGTGGGCTTTGCCCGCCTGGGCGGCCGCACCGTGGGCATCGTTGCCAACCAGCCCGCGTTCCTTGCCGGCGTACTTGACATCGACGCCTCCGACAAGGCAGCCCGCTTCATCCGCTTCTGCGACTGCTTCAACATCCCCCTCGTGACGTTCGAGGACGTCCCGGGCTTCCTCCCGGGCTGTGAGCAGGAGCACAACGGCATCATCCGCCACGGCGCAAAGATTGTCTACGCTTATGCCGAGGCCACCGTACCGAAGGTAACGCTCATCACCCGCAAGTCCTACGGCGGTGCCTACATTGTCATGTCGAGCAAGACCATCGGCGGAGACATCAACCTGGCTTATCCCACCGCCGAGATTGCCGTGATGGGAGCCGAGGGAGCCGTGAACATCCTCAAGCGCAAGGCAAGCGACGAGGAGAAGGCCGCCGCTATCGAGGAGTATAAGGACTACTTCTCCAACCCCTACCGCGCTGCCGAACAAGGTCTCATCGACGAGATTATCCTTCCGCGACAGACCCGCTCGAAACTCATCCAGGCACTGGAGATGGCGCAGAACAAGAGCCTGCACAATCCTCCCAAGAAACACGGCAACATGCCGCTCTAAGGCAGACGGACTTCCGTCACCCCTGTCAAGGCACGCCGCCACAGCATCCCGCACGGTTTACTTCCGTGTGCACCGCGCTGTGGGGGCGTGCCTTTGCGTTTCTCCGACACTGTCTGCCACCCCCTTCCGCCCCGCCCGGACATCCCTGTCGACATTCCGTCACTACATTATAGAAATATTTCCTTAATCCTTTGTGCTATCCATCTATTTCTCTTAACTTTGCGGAATGATTGAAACCAGCAAATCTCAATTCTAACAATTAAATAATTTAATTCATTTATTTATGTGGTTAAGTAATTCATCTATTGGAAGGAAAGTGGTGATGAGCGTTACCGGTCTCGCCCTTGTCCTGTTTCTAACATTTCACATGTCGATGAACCTTGTGGCACTCTTCTCCGAGGAGGCTTACAACATGGTATGTGAATTCCTGGGTGCTAACTGGTACGCACTGGCTGCGTCGGTCGCACTGGCTGCCCTCTTCGTGATTCACATCATCTATGCGTTCTGGCTGACGATGTTGAACAGAAAAGCGCGTGGTAACGAACGTTACGCCGTGACCCAAAAACCCAAAACTGTAGAATGGGCATCGCAGAACATGCTCGTGCTGGGTCTCGTGGTGGTGCTCGGTCTGCTCCTCCACTTGGCGAACTTCTGGTACAAAATGCAGTTTGCCGAAATTATCGGCGACCATTTCCTGGGCGAATTCGGTCCGACGGACGGTGCGGCATACATTGCCTATACGTTCGCTTCACCGGTGTACGTCATCATCTACCTGGTATGGTTGCTGGCTTTGTGGTTCCACCTGACGCACGGTTTCTGGAGCGCACTCCAGACACTCGGCTGGAGCAACAAGATCTGGTTCGAGCGTTGGAAGACTATCGGTAACGTGTACTCCACCCTCGTGGTTCTCGGTTTTGCCGTAGTGGTTGTGGTTTACTTCTTCAAATCACTCTGCTGCTAATACATTATTACAAACCTTTTAAATAGAACGAATATTATGGCTACTATAGATTCAAAAATACCCGAAGGCCCGATCGCCGAAAAGTGGACCAACTATAAAGCTCACCAGAAACTGGTCAATCCCGCCAACAAGCGCCGCCTCGACATCATCGTTGTCGGTACCGGTCTTGCCGGTGCATCCGCCGCAGCCTCACTCGGTGAGATGGGCTTCAAGGTGTTCAACTTCTGCATCCAGGACTCTCCGCGCCGTGCACACTCCATCGCCGCTCAGGGCGGTATCAACGCTGCCAAGAACTACCAGAACGACGGCGACTCCATCTACCGTCTGTTCTACGATACGGTGAAAGGTGGTGACTACCGTGCCCGTGAAGCGAACGTGTACCGTCTGGCAGAGGTTTCCAACAACATTATCGACCAATGCGTGGCACAAGGTGTCCCCTTCGCCCGCGAATACGGAGGCACACTCGCCAACCGCTCCTTCGGTGGCGCACAGGTGTCACGTACCTTCTATGCCAAAGGACAAACCGGCCAGCAGCTTCTCCTCGGTGCCTACTCGGCATTGAGCCGTCAGGTGAATGCAGGCACGGTGAAACTCTATACCCGCTACGAGATGCAGGACATCGTCATCATCGACGGCCGTGCCCGTGGCATCATTGCCAAGAACCTCGTGACCGGCAAGCTGGAGCGCTTTGCCGCACATGCCGTAGTCATCGCTACCGGCGGTTATGGCAACACCTATTTCCTCTCAACCAATGCCATGGCATGTAACTGCTCCGCCGCCATGGCGTGCTACCGCAAAGGTGCCTACTTTGCAAACCCTGCCTACGTGCAGATTCACCCGACTTGTATCCCCGTACACGGCGACAAGCAGTCGAAGCTGACGCTGATGTCCGAGTCGCTCCGTAACGACGGACGTATCTGGGTACCGAAGAAGCTCGAAGATGCCAAGGCTCTGCAGGCAGGCACGAAGAAGGGCAGCGACATCCCCGAAGAAGACCGTGACTACTACCTGGAACGCCGTTATCCGGCATTCGGTAACCTCGTTCCGCGCGACGTGGCTTCCCGCGCAGCCAAGGAGCGTTGTGACGCCGGCTTCGGTGTGAACAACACCGGTCTCGCCGTGTTCCTCGACTTCTCCGAGAGTATCGAACGCCTGGGCATCGACGTTGTCCGTCAGCGCTACGGCAACCTCTTCGACATGTACGAGGAGATCACCGACGTGAACCCCGGCAAACTTGCCAATGAAATCAACGGCGTGAAGTATTACAACCCGATGATGATTTACCCCGCCATCCACTACACCATGGGCGGCATCTGGGTGGACTACGAACTCCAGACCTCCATCAAGGGCCTGTTCGCCATTGGCGAGTGCAACTTCTCCGACCACGGAGCCAACCGTCTGGGTGCTTCCGCACTGATGCAGGGTCTTGCCGACGGATACTTCGTGCTGCCGTACACCATCCAGAACTACTTGGCAGACCAGATTACCGTCCCCCGCTTCTCGACCGACCTGCCTGAGTTCGATGCAGCCGAGAAAGCCGTACAGGCTAAGATCGACCATCTCATGAACATCAAGGGCAAGAAGTCCGTTGACTCCATCCACAAGGAGTTGGGTCGTGTCATGTGGGAGTACGTAGGTATGGGACGTACCGCCGAAGGCTTGAAGACCGGACTGGAGAAGCTCAAGGACATCCGCAAGGAGTTCGAGACTGAACTGTTCATCCCCGGCTCGAAGGAAGGCATGAACGTGGAACTCGACAAGGCCATCCGCCTGAACGACTTTATCACCATGGGCGAACTGATAGCCTACGATGCACTGAACCGCAACGAGAGCTGCGGCGGACACTTCCGCGAAGAATACCAGACGGAGGAAGGCGAAGCCAAACGTGACGACGAGAACTTCTTCTACGTTGCCTGCTGGGAATACCAAGGCTCTGACGACAAGGCTCCCGTACTCTACAAAGAGCCGCTGGTTTACGAAGCCATCAAGGTGCAGACACGTAACTACAAGAGCTAATAGGGTTAAACATTAAAAGACAGAAACAAATGGACAAAAACATATCATTCACGCTGAAGATTTGGCGTCAGAACGGACCTAAGGACAAAGGTCATTTCGATACATTCCAGATGAAGGACATCCCCGGCGATACCTCCTTCCTGGAAATGCTGGACATCCTGAACGAACAGCTCATTAGCGACGGCAAGGAGCCGATCGTATTCGACCACGACTGCCGCGAAGGCATCTGCGGCATGTGCTCGCTCTACATCAACGGACATCCGCACGGACCCGCTACCGGAGCTACCACCTGCCAGATTTACATGCGTCGCTTCAACGACGGAGACACCATTACCGTGGAGCCTTGGCGTTCGGCCGGATTCCCCGTCATCAAGGACCTGATGGTCGACCGCTCCGCCTACGACAAGATCATGCAAGCAGGAGGATACGTCAGCGTCAGAACCGGAGCACCGCAGGATGCCAACGCCATCCTCATCCCCAAGCAGAACGCTGACGAAGCCATGGACGCCGCATCCTGCATCGGCTGCGGAGCCTGTGTGGCTGCCTGCAAGAACGGCTCTGCCATGCTGTTCGTCTCGGCAAAGGTCAGCCAGCTCGCCTTGCTTCCGCAGGGACGTCCCGAGGCTGCACGTCGTGCCAAGGCAATGCTTGCCAAGATGGACGAGCTGGGCTTCGGTAACTGTACGAACACACGCGCCTGCGAGGCTGAATGCCCGAAGTGCGTTTCCATCAGCAACATCGCCCGTCTGAACCGCGAGTTCATCAAGGCGAAGCTGAAAGACTAAGCACATACAACTTTTATTTAAGACACTCATATTTGGTGGGGAGGACTTGTCGGGAGACTAGTCCTCCCCTTTTTTATGCCCGTCAGTCTGTCATCGGAAACTCCCCTTTCACGGACATTCGTCATAAAGTGTCTAAACAAACCTTCCACCGGGCACCCTGTCACCCAAAATATATTATCTTTGCCCATTGACTTAAGAACGAAGAAGATGCATCCACTAGAGAAATTCAGGTATTGCCCCGAGTGCGGGTCACCCCACTTCGAGGTGCGCAATACCAAAGCCAAGCAATGTGCCGACTGCGGATTTACCTACTACTTCAATCCCAGCGCAGCCACGGTCGCCTTCATCCTCAACCCCGAAGGGAAACTGCTCGTCTGCCGACGGGCGAAGGACCCTGCCAAAGGAACACTCGACCTCCCCGGGGGATTCATCGACATGTACGAGACCGGAGAGGAAGGTGTCGCACGGGAGGTACGCGAAGAGACGGGGCTCACCGTCGAACGTGCCGAGTACTGCTTCTCCATCCCCAACCTCTATGAATACTCCGGATTCATGGTTCACACCCTCGACCTCTTCTTCCGCTGCACCGTTGCGGACAGCTCGCAACTGCACCCCGAGGACGACGTGGCGGACTGCTTCTGGATGCCGCTTGACGAGCTTCGCATCACTGACTTCGGACTGATGTCCATCCGCAAAGGCGTCAAACGTCTGCTGGACATGCAGCGGGAGTGAAGCCCCCGCACACCCACCCACTGATTCACCAAAACAAACCCCAAATAGTATGAAACTGAGACAAACCTTGCTACTCACCTTGCTCGGAGCACTCCCCGCCGCGGGGATGGCACAGCGACATGTGCCCGTCACTGCGCCCGGACGACTCTTCGAGGAAGGCAGACAGCTGTTTATCCAAAAGGACTACGCTGCCGCCCTGCGTGCACTGAAAGACTTCGTCAAGACCGACGGACAGACGTTCCTGCAACGGAGCGAGGCGGACTACATGATTGCCTGCACCGCCTACGAACTGAAACAGAAGGACTGCATACGGACCCTGGAGACCTACCTCGCCACCCATCCCGACTCGCCCTATAAGAACCGCGTCAATGCCCTTATCGCCAACGCGCTCTTCTATGAGAAGGACTACGAGCACGCCATACGCCGCTTCGAAGGCTGCGAGCTCGACCGGCTCGGCGACGAGGAACGCGACGAGATGACCCTCCACCTCGCCATCGCACACATCGAGACGAGAGACCTCGACGAGGCTTATGCCCTGCTCAGCGTCGTACAGGCCTGCACGCCCAAGTACCAGAGCGACGTCGACTTCTACCGCGCCTACATCGACTATGCCAAGGGACGCTACGCCGACGCCCTCCCCGTGTTCCAACGCCTGGAGGACGACCGCAAGTATGCCGGCGAGGCACCCTACTACGTCGCCGACATCTACCTCCGACAGGGACAGTACACCCAGGCGGAACAAGTGGCGGGACGCTACGTCAGCGTCCGTCCGGACGGCAACCACGGGAACGAGATGCAGCGCATCCTCGGTGGAGCGTACTACGGACAGGGACGCTATGACGACGCCCTCCGTGCCCTGGAGACCTACGTCCGCAACACCGATAACCCCGAACGCAACGCGCTCTACCAGCTCGGTCTGTGCCACTACCGCAACGGAGCCTGGCAACGGGCGTGCGACAACCTCGGACGCGCCACCGTCATCAAGGACGCGCTCGCGCAGAACGCCTACCTCCACATGGGACTCGCCTTCCTCCAGCTTCAGGACAAACGGCAGGCACAGCTCGCATTCGAGCAGGCATCGCTCATGAACTACGACCCGAAGGTGAAGGAAGAGGCGCTCTACAACTACGCACTCTGCATCCACGAGACCTCCTACTCGCCCTTCGCAGAGTCCGTCACCGTCTTCGAACGGTTCCTCAACGAGTTCCCCCACTCGACCTACAGCGAGCAGGTGAACGACTACCTCGTCGAGGTCTACATGAACACCCGCAGCTACGACGCCGCCCTGCGCTCTATCGAGAAGCTCAGCCAGCCGGGCGCACGCATCCTCGAAGCCAAGCAGAAAATCCTCTTCCGCCTTGGCGTACAGTCGTTCGTCAACGCCGACTTCAGCGGAGCCACCGCCTACTTCGACCGCTCGCTCCAACTGGGCGGATACAACCTGGGCACCCGCGCCGACGCACACTACTGGCGCGGCGAATCCGCCTACCGCCTGGGCAACTACGCACAGGCAGCATCGGACTTCACCGCCTACCTTGCCCAAACCGACGCACGCACCAACCCCGGCACCTACAGCCTCGCCCTCTACAACCTGGGCTACGCCTACTTCAAGCAGCACGACTACCGCCGCGCCGCCACCTGGTTCGGACGCTTCACCTCGGCGGACAATAGCCGCACGGAGCGTCCGGTGCTCGCCGACGGCTACAACCGGCTGGGCGACTGCCGCTTCTATGACCGTCGCTTTGCCGAGGCACAGTCCTGCTACGCCCGGGCTGCAGCCACCGACGCCTCGTCCGCCGACTACGCCCTCTACCAGCAGGCGTTCGTCCGCGGACTCCAGAAGGACTATGCAGGCAAGGTCGCCGACCTCGACAAGCTCCTCGCCTCGCACCCCGACTCTCCTTACGCCGACGACGCCCTCTATGAGCGCGGACGCGCCTATGTGCAACTGCAGAACAACCGCGCCGCCATCGCCTCGTTCACCGAGCTGGTAAGCAAGTATCCCGAAAGCTCCATCGCCCGCAAGGGTGCCGGCGAAATCGGACTCCTCTACTACCAGGACGACAAGTACCCGGAAGCCATCGTCGCCTACAAGAAGGTCATCGCCGCCTATCCCGGCAGCGAAGAGGCACGCCAGGCACAGCGCGACCTGCGCTCCATCTACACCGACCTCAACCAGGTCGATGCCTACACGCAGTACGCCTCCACCATCCGGGGCGGCATCCCTGTGGCAGCCGGCGAGCGTGACTCGCTGACGTACGTCGCCGCCGAGAAGGTCTACGTCCGCGGAGACCAGGCACAGGCGAAGACCAGCTTTACCCGCTACCTCCAGCAGTTCCCCCAAGGCGCCTTCGCACTGAACGCCCACTACTACCTGGGACTGATGGCATACAACGCCAAGGACTACACCACCGCACGCACCCACCTCGACCGCGTCATCGAGTACCCGAACAACGAATACTCCGAAGAGGCGATGATCATGAACGCCGAAATGGCATTCAACGCCAAGGACTACGCCCGCGCCCTCACACTCTACAAGCTCCTCAAGGACAAGACCGCTGCCGCCGAACGCCGACGCCTCGCACAGACGGGCATCCTGCGCTGCGCCTACCTGACGGGCGACCGGGAGGAAGTGACCCTTGCCGCTGCCGACCTGCTCGCCGACAGCAAGCTCTCGCCCGAGCTCGCCAATGAGGCACGCTACTACCGCGCCAAGACGCTGCTCGCCACCGAGCCTGCCAAGGCTGCCGACGACCTGCGCATCCTGAGCCGCGACACCCGCAACGCCTACGGAGCCGAGGCGAAGTACCGCCTGGCACAACTCTACTTCGACGCCGGGCAGACCGACGCCGCCGAGAAGGAGCTGCTCGAATACATCGACGCCAGCACGCCCCACGCCTACTGGCTCGCCCGCAGCTTCGTCCTCCTCTCCGACGTCTACGCCAAGCTGGGCCGTACGCTGGAGGCACGCCAGTACCTGCTCTCGCTCCGGCAGAACTACCAGGCGGACGACGACATCGCGCCGATGATTGAATCGAGATTAGAGAAACTCAACTGACAACTCCCCGAACACTATGAAACAAGAACTGACCCACATAGCCCTCTTCTCGGCGGCGATGCTCGCCTTCACCACCCAGACGAGGGCACAGACACAACCCAAGGACTCCACGCTCAACCGCACCGTGGTCGTGGAGAACGAGTACAACCCGCAGCTCATGGATGCGGACAAAATCAACCTCCTGCCCGCCGTGGAAGAGCCGAAGGCGACGAAGAAGGACATCGAGTATGCGCGGACGACACAGCCCTTCGCCCGCTTCCAGTACCGCCCCATGCCCTCCTATGCCGCCAAGCCCCTCCAACCCGACAGCCCGCGCAGCTACCTCAACCTGGGCTACGGCAACAACGGCAATGTGACCGGGGAGCTGAACTACCTCTTCCGCCTCTCGGCAGCTGACCACCTGAACGTGAACGCCGCCTTCGACGGGTTCAACTTCCGTCCGGACAACGACGACACCGACTACCGGGGCTGGAAGTCGCGCTTCTACCAGTCGCGCATCGCCGCCGACTATGCCCACCGCTTCCGCAGCACCGAGCTGGGTGCACAGGCGGTCTGGGGCACACAGACGTTCGACTACCTCGACTACTACGACACGAACAAGCAACGCAACGCGCTCGGCCGCTTCCAGCTGCACGTCCGCTCGACCCGTCCGGGCGACGCCTGGCAATATGCCCTCACAGCAGGCGTGCACCACTTCGGCCGCGGCTACCTCTACGGCGCCGACGAGAGCAACTCGGAGACGAACCTCTACGCCCGCGGCGGACTGTCCTATGCCCCCGACGAACGGAACCGCATGGGGCTGGACTTCGGCGTCAGCCAAGCCACCTACTCGCTCGACGGGATGGAGAGCAACGGACTGGTCAGCCTGACCCCCTTCTACCGGCTGACCACCGACGCCATGCGCCTGCGCCTGGGCATCCGCGTCGACCTCTCGACGGGTCATGACAGCGGCTTCGCCATCGCCCCGGACGTAACCGCCGAGTTCCCCTTTGCCGACCGCTACGTCTTCTACGCCAGCGCCACCGGCGGCACGCTCCTGACCGACTACTTCCGCTTCAACAGCCTGACGCCCTACTGGGGCGGCTACCGCCCCGACGAACGGCTGGACAACACCCACGTACAGCTCGACGCCGTGGCAGGCTTCAAGGCAGACCTGGGCAGCGGCGCATGGCTGAACTTCTACGGCGGTTTCGAGATGCGGAAGAACGAACTGGGCTTCTTCCCCTACGTCGACGGCGACGCGACCCCGCTGTCCCACTCCTTCGTCCAGGGCAAGGGAAACAACGTGAAAGTGGGCATCGAGGGCTCGTATGCCTACAAGGACCTACTCGACGTGTCGCTCGACGTGAACTACCGCAAGTGGTCGACCGACGACGGGATGGACGTGCTGCTCTATGACAAGCCTGCGCTGAGCCTGCGCGCCGATGTGGGCATCAAGCCGATTCCGCGCTTGGGCATCCACGTCGGCTATGAGCACCGGACGTTCAGCAAGGGCGACCGCGACGCCGTGTCCGACCTCTATGCACGCGCCGACTACCGCTGCTTCGACTTCCTCTCGCTATGGGTGAAAGGGGCGAACCTGACGAACGCACAGTACCAATACGACCTCGGCTACCCGGCACAGGGCATCCATTTCCTCGTCGGCACGTCGTTCCGGTTCTGAACAATTGACAATTGATAATTGACAATGGACAATGGCTGTTCAGCATGTCCCTGCTGACAATTTGTCAATTTGTCAAATGAATCGCCCGAGAAGGGGCTTCCTTGCACCAGAATACGAGTTGGTGACTACGGAGGGCCTTCTCGGGCGATTTGCGTTTTTCACACTAACGGTATTTTTGTCCGTTTCCTTTCCTTCTGTTTAGCTATTCCTTTCCTTCATTTCCTTTCGTCGGTCTTTTCACACGGACGGACGCAATTTCACACATCGGGAATCATGCCCCTTTGGTCTCTAAAAAATGGGGACAGGTGGCTGTTTTCGTACGGACGAACGACCACGACGGTGCGGACACGTCCGTACGACGGTAGTCGTTCGTCCGTACGAAGCCAATCACCGGTGCTTTCGACCGTGGAGATGGGTGCGAAGGATGCTTTTTATGCGTTAGAAAAGGTATATACACGTGAATATATGTTTATT
>NZ_JAMBLN010000019.1:0-85782 GCF_023337025.1 Mediterranea sp. ET5
AACTATGGTTGCCAGACAGTTATGAGATTTGTGTTTTTTGAGTGACGAAGTCAGGAAATAGGAGCGATTGATAAAAGTCTTGACATCTCCTTTCGGAAACAGCGGACGCGGACGATGCAGGTCGCGTTGTCTCTTGTTGCGTCAAGAAAGACGGAGCCTGTATCGTCCGCGTCGGAAAGATGAATCTATGGAGATGGAATGGGGTCAGGAGAGGCTGATTGCCTGCAGGTAGAGCACTACCGCAGGAACCGCCAGCAGGGTGCTGTCGAAACGGTCGAGCATGCCGCCGTGACCCGGAAGGATGTTGCCCGAGTCCTTGATGCCCAGCTGACGTTTCATGAGCGACTCCACCAGGTCGCCCCATGTGCCGAAGACCACGACGGTCAGTGCAAAGCCTACCCATTGTGCCGCCGTGAGGAAGGGGAAGAAGTGTGCCATGACCAGTGAGACAAGGATGGAGATGACCCCTCCGCCAATCGAACCTTCCCACGACTTCTTGGGCGAGATGCGTGCAAAGAGACGGTGCTTGCCGAACAGCATGCCCGTGCAGTAGGCTCCCGTGTCGTTGCTCCAGTTGAAGATGAAGACGGACAGCGGAAGGATGGCATTGAAGCTGACGGGCGAGCTCTCCGACAGGTCGGTGTTACGCTGGAACGCCAGCACACAAAGCAAGGCAAAGGGCAAGGCCACGTAAATCTGACTCAGGAACGAGTACGCCCAGTTGTTGAGGGGACTACTCTGTTTGCGGTAAAGTTCGCTCACAAACAGGTAAATCAGAATCAGCAGGTAGGGGATGAAGATGCGGGCGTCCGATGCCTCGGTGCAGTAGCAGAAGAAGGCAAGGAACAGCAGCACACCGCCCATGGTGGTGATGAACGGGTTGACCGATACGTCTTCCTTGCTGTTCACCAGCCGGGCAAACTCCCACAGAGAGAGACCCGTGATGAGGGCGAACAGCAGTCCGAATGTAAACGGGCTGTAGAGGATGCCGCCGATGAGGAGGACGACAAACAGTATGCCCGTGATGCTTCTTTGTATGAGATTGTTCACAGCGTTTGTGTTTTGGTTATTCTTTCACTTCCGTAGCTTCGCCCTCGGCTATCTTCCGGTCGATGGCTGTGTCTTCGGGCTTCTTTTCAGCCGACGGTTCCGGTTGGGCGGACTTGTCGTCCGTCTGTGCGGGAGTCTCTGTCTCTTCCGGTTGCGGCTCAGAGTCGGCAAGGATTTCTTCCGAACGCGAAGCCCACGGACGTTTGCCGAAGATGTGCTCGACGTCTTCCGCGAAGATGACTTCACGTTCCATCAGCAGGTCTGCCAACCGGTTGTGGCCTTCCTTGTGTTCGGAGAGGATAGCCTTGGCACGTTCGTATTGCTCTTCCACCATCTTCTTCACTTCCTCGTCGATGAGTTGCGCCGTGTTTTCACTGTAAGGCTTGTTGAACGCATACTCGTCGTTGTTGTAGTAGCAGAGGTTCGGCAGACGGTCGCTCATGCCGGCATAGGCAATCATGCCGTAGGCCTGTTTGGTCACACGTTCCAGGTCGTTCATGGCTCCGGTGGAGATATGGCCGACGAAGAGCTGCTCGGCAGCACGTCCGCCCAGGAGGGCACACATCTCGTCGAGCATCTGCTCCTTGGTGGTAATCTGACGTTCTTCCGGCAGGTACCAGGCTGCACCCAGGGCACGTCCGCGGGGCACGATGGTGACCTTGATGAGCGGGTTGGCATGTTCGAGGAACCACGAGAGGGTGGCATGTCCTGCCTCATGCAGGGCGATGGTGCGTTTCTCGTTCTGTGTCATCACTTTGGTCTTTTTTTCCAGACCGCCGATGATGCGGTCGACGGCAGAGAGGAAGTCATCCTTGCTGACCGTCTTCTTGTTATGGCGGGCAGCGATCAGGGCTGCTTCGTTGCAGACGTTGGCGATGTCGGCACCCGAGAAGCCCGGGGTCTGACGTGCCAGCAGGTCTACGTCCACCGTGCTGTCAATCTTGATGGGACGGAGGTGGACACCGAAGACCTCCTTACGTTCGTTCAGGTCCGGCAGGTCGACGTGTATCTGACGGTCGAAGCGGCCGGCACGCAGCAGTGCCTTGTCGAGGATGTCTACCCGGTTGGTCGCTGCCAGGATGATGACACCGCTGTTTGACCCGAAGCCGTCCATTTCGGTCAGCAACTGGTTCAGCGTGTTCTCGCGTTCATCGTTTCCACCCATCGACGGGTTCTTGCCACGGGCACGACCCACGGCGTCGATTTCGTCGATGAAGATGATGCACGGCGACTTCTCTTTCGCCTGACGGAAAAGGTCACGCACGCGTGATGCACCTACGCCGACAAACATCTCCACGAAGTCCGAACCGGAGATGGAGAAGAACGGAACGTCGGCTTCACCCGCCACAGCCTTGGCGAGCAGGGTCTTACCTGTTCCCGGAGGACCTACCAGCAAGGCACCCTTGGGAATTTTACCTCCCAGCTCGGTGTATTTCTGGGGCTTCTTCAGGAAGTCCACGATTTCCTGCACCTCCTGCTTGGCTTCCGCCTGCCCGGCAACATCCTTGAAGGTCACGCGGTTGGCGCTTCCCTTCTCAAAGAGCTGTGCTTTTGACTTGCCGACGTTGAACACGCCGGACCCACCGCCTGAACCGGTGCCCATGCGTCGCATGAAGAACATCCAGATGGCAATGATGAGGATGAAGGGGAGCAGGTTGATGAGGATGGACATCATGTAGTTGCTCTTCTCCTGATAGTCGATGGTGATGTCTGCCCGGTCGGGGTGGTTGGCCTTTTCCTCTTTCAGGAACTCTTCCAGGCTGTCGGTCGAGCCGATGCGTGTATTGACCATCGGGCTTCTGCCGATTTTCTCAACCGGGATTTTCAGCACTTCGGGTGCATGTTCGGGTTTGATGTATACGTCGAGCGAGTTGTCGTTGTAGGCGACAATCTTGTTGACGTATCCTTTTTCTACATAGTTCTGGAACTCGGTGTACGTGATGCTCTTCTTGATTCCTCCATCCTGGTTGGTGAGGTAGAGGATACCGAGAATCACGATGATGAGGGCGTAGAACCAATTCAAGTTGAATTTGGGGCCCCCGTTGTTGGCTTTCGGATTCGTATTGTTGCTCATAGTTGTCTTAGTCAATGTCCGGAATAGTGATTAGTTGGGCATCTTCCCAGAGATGTTCCAAGTCATAGAATGCGCGTGGGGCAGGCAGGAAGATGTGTACCATGACGTTGGCATAGTCGAGTGCCACCCATTGGCAGTTCTCCAGTCCGCAGACGTTGAGCGGCTTTTCATGGGTCGCCTGTCTGACGGTTTCATAGATGGATTCGGTGATGGCTTGTATCTGACTGGGGGAGTTTCCTTGGCAAATCACGAAATAATCACAGATGGAATCTTCGATATCGGTGAGGTTGGCAATGACGATGCCTTTTCCTTTTTTTTCTTGAATACCTTTGGTTATGTTCTCTAGCAGTTCGTTCATTCTAAAAAATGGTTACTATTTAATATTTTAATCCGTGCTGAAATACGGATTACAAAGATACATGGATTTGTGAAATAGCTAAAGATGCAACCCATAAATGTGCCTTGTTTTTTGTATTTTTTGAGAATGAATCTTGTCATTTTGTCCATCTTCTCCGGAAGGCTGCCGGATTGCCTCCCGCTTATACACCTTATTATATGGAAATGGGGATGGACAAAAATTTTTTTGAAAAAAATATCCCCAGAGTATTTGCATGTATCAAAAATGTTGTATCTTTGCAGCGTCAAAACAAAAACAATGGGCTATGGTGTAATGGTAACACTACAGATTCTGGTCCTGTCATTCTTGGTTCGAATCCAGGTAGCCCAGCGATAAAAAAGGAATACATCAACAGATGTGTTCCTTTTTTGGTTAATGGGTGCTTTCAAACAGGGGCGCGCCAAGGTGGCTCAGTTTGTTTTCTGGCTCAGTTTGTTTTCTTGGGGCTTTAACGGTGGCTCAGCTTGTGCTATTTCTGTAAGTCGACTCCAATTGCGGGTCAATCCGAAATCGATGGCCATGCGGCGTGGGGTTCGGGCGACCAGACCGGTCGCCCCTACATCAGGGACGATGAGGCGTCTACTGTCGGTGTTCGTTTACAGGTTGGATTACGATTTGACAAAATGTCAAACGAAGGCTCTGAGAGTGCCGTTCCTCGCACCAAAATACAGTCTGGTGGATTTCGTGGCATTCTCAGGTGATTTGCAAAATACACATTGTTGCTGTATAGGAAACTTTTCTTCCTTTTTGCGAAGGTTTCCTGCAGAGGCAACGCTCCTTGTCACTCCTCCTCCTGAATACCCCTCTTTTTATTACCTTCTGATTTGTTGACAGGGCACACCTTCTGGAGAGTGAAACTCACTTCTTTTTACTTCCATCTTCCAAAGATTTGACTTCCGGGCACGAAACAATCGTGTTTGGGAGGTGAAACTATATTGTTTGGCGCGGCAAACTATATTGTTTGGCTCGCGAAACAATATTGTTCCGGGCACGTTTTGTCTGTTTTTCGAAAATGAAATGTATAGTTTTCTAAAATGAAGGGCTTTTTTCGGGCGTTCCGTTTGCAATCATTCACGTTTCGTCTCCAGATTATCGGATTTTCGAAAAGGGTGAGTTAGCCGGAAACGGGATATTTGCCAACTATGTCAAGCAAAAGCCGGGAAGTGCTTTCTTTTTGATTTCCCGGCAGGCTGCTTCCGTCGGTTATGCCCACAGGTGGGAGAGGTGAGAGGAGAGGATTTCCAGGTAGTGACGGTCGGTCTCGTCGAAGGTGGAAAGTTCGCGGCTGTCGATGTCGAGCACGGCAACCACTTCATCGGTGACGGGATGGAAGACCGGAACAACAATCTCCGAGCGTGACAGGGAGCTGCACGCGATATGTCCCGGGAAGCGGTCAACGTCCGGTACAACCAGGGTGTGTCTTTCTGCCCAGGCGGTGCCACATACTCCCCGTCCGTAGTGGATGCGGGTGCATGCCAGCGGACCTTGAAAAGGTGCCAGCACCAGTTGGGGAACTTCGCCTTCGCGGCTTTTCACTTCATAGAAGCCCACCCAGAAGAAGTCGAACGCCTCTTTCAGGATGGCGGCGGTGTTGGCAAGGTTGGCGGTGCGGTCAGTCTCGCCTTCGAGGACGGATACAAGTTGGGGCAGCACTTCTTCGTACCGTCCTTTTTTATCGGAAGCTGTCAACAGGAGTTCTTCTGCCATGTGGAGTCGGATTGTCCCGTAGCGGGGGAAAGTGGGCACAGAGGCGCCGTGTCAGGTGTCAACAACCGGTGCCCCTGTGCGGGATAAGTTGAATGATTTATTTGGCGTATTTGTCCAGCAGGGTCTGGGCATTCGGGTCACCCAGTTCTTTGGCCTTCAGCAGGTTCTTTTTACCTTCCTCCTTCTGCTTCAGCTGGATTTGTCCGAAGCCTAGCATGCGGTAGAGGTCGGCGTTGTCCGGTGCGAGTGCGATGCCTTTCCGGGCGGCTTCGACGGCTTTGTCGAATTGGCTGAAACGGGTATAGAGAGCCACCTGCTCCACGACATAGAGCACCTGTTTCGGGTCCATCTCCACTGCTTTTTCGATGTCGTCGAGTGCCTGCTGGTAGAGTCTGCATTGCATCTCTGCCTGTTCGCGGACGTAGAAGAACTCGGCACTGGCTTTTCCCAGCACGAGTTTCTCGTATTCGTTGTAGTCAGCCACTGCCTCACGGAATTTGCCTGCCTCCACTTTCATCTGGGCACGTTGGAAGACGTAGGGGGCTGCCTTTTCCGTCAGCAGGTCGCCGAAGAAGGCAACGGTGCTGTCCATCAGTGCCAGCGCCTCGTCCTGAGAGCCCATCAGCTGCTTGGTGCGTGCGGCGCTGAACAGGCTTTCAGCGGAACGGAGCTCGGAGTGGTTGACGCGGTCGTAGCAGGCGTAGGCGTGTTCATAGTCCTGCTTGCCGAAGTAGATGTCTCCCTGGGTCTGTACATAGAGCGGCATCGGGTTGAGCTTGATGGCCTCCTCGATGTATTGCAACGCTTTGTCCAGGGTCCATTCCGGATAGGTGATGCCGTTGGCAACGATCTGGAGCAGCATTTTGGCGGCACTGTAGTAGGCGTCGTCCTTCTGTTCCGATACTTCCAGCGCCTGCCGGATGTCTTCGTCCGCCCGCTTGTAGTTGTCTTCCCCTTTCCGGTCGAGGTAGAAGGTGGCACGGCGCAGGTAGCCTTCGTGGCTGGCGGGGAACTGGCGGATGTAGTCGTTGATGAGTGCCAGGTAGTCGTCGGCAGGCAGGCTGCTCGACATCATGAGGTAGACCTGTGCCTCGTCCTGCTTTTCGGGGAGTCCCTTGCGGATGCCGATGTTGTTGAGGGCATAGTCCATGCGAGAGAGGGCGTTGAGGCTCAGTTCGGCGGCAAAGGCGGCATCCACGGCATAGCTGTCGGCGGACTGGCTGTCAGCGGATTTCTGAATCATGCCCAGCACCTCGCCTTCGGCATTGGTGATGGGGCAGCTCACCGACTTGTCGCCAGTCTGCAGGTGGAGTGTGTAGTAGGAATATTTGCTCTCCACCTGGGTGACGGCGTCCACCGTTCCGCGTCCGAGGGTGTTCTCCTTCTGCGAGGCATACGGCAGCAGGAAGACGGTGCTGCCAACGGCTGCCGGTGTCTTTGCCAGTGTGACGGCGTCCACTTCCTTGTCGGTCTGTACGCGGAACTTCACGAGGTCGTACATCGAGTTGGCGCCGAGGATGCAGTCCACGGGGAACTCTTTGCCGTCGGAGTTGATGATGACGGCACGTTGGGCACCTTCGAACAGGCTGTAGTCGGCTACGGCTGTTCCGTCGCTCTTCACGAAAAAGCCGTTGCCGGTGTTCATGATTTTATTGTCTTTGTCGTAGGTTACGATGGAGATGATTGCCTTGCGGGCCTTGCCGACCCATTTGGGAGTCTGCGCGGACACGGTTGTCCAGGACGTCAGCAGGGCAAGGATGAGGTATAAGAATCTTTTCATGGATAGGAAGAATTTGAGTTATCAATCAGGATTGTCCGAGTCCCCGTTGTCTGACGGCTTCATACATCAGGATGCCTGCTGCCACAGACACGTTGAGCGAGCCGATGTGTCCGAAGAGAGGGATTTTCACCCATTCGTCGCACAGTGCCAGGTGTTCGTAGGGGATGCCGGTGTCCTCGGCTCCCATGATGATGCAAACGGGGTCGGTATAGTTGGCATGGGTATAGTCATAGTCGCCCTTCTCGGTGGCTGCGATGATTCTGAAGCCACAGTCCTTCAGTTGCTTGATGGTGGCGGTCAGGCTTTGTTCGCGGCAGACGGGCAGGGTGTGCAGGGCGCCTGCGGAGGTTTTTACGGCGTCAGCGTTGACGCTCACACTGTTTTTGGCAGGGATGATGATGGCATCCACTCCGGCACATTCACACGTACGGGCGATGGCGCCGAAGTTGCGTACGTCGGTCACGCCGTCGAGCATGACGAACAGGGGTACCTTCCCTTCTTCAAAGAGGGTGGGCACGAGGTCTTCACTCTTCTGGTAGGTCACCGCCGCGATGAATGCCACCACGCCCTGGTGGTTCTTGCGGGTGATGCGGTTGAGTTTCTCCACGGGGACGCGCTGTACGGGGATGAACCGGTCCTTGAGTGCGGCGAACAGCTCCTTGGACAGGTCGCTCTGTATGTCCCGTTTCACGAGTATCTTGTCAATCTCTTTTCCGGCTTCTATGGCTTCGATGACGGCTCTTACGCCGAATATCATTTCGCTTCTTTCTTCGTTCATTGTCTTTTTCAAATCGGTAATGTCAATGGAATAGGGGTAGGGTTTCAGTGCTTCAGCAGTGCCTTGGCATTGTTGATGGCAGCTTCGGTCAGGGTGGCTCCGCTCAGCATGTGGGCAATCTCCTCCACACGTTCGTCGGGTGTCAGCTGACGGATGTGGCTGGTCGTGCCCTGCTCGTCGTCCTGCTTGTAGACCTTGTAGTGGTTGCTTCCCAAGGCTGCGATTTGCGGCAGGTGGGTGATGCTGATGACCTGCCGTTCGCGGTTGCCCATCTCCTGCATGATGTGTGCCATGCGTTCGGCGATTTGTCCCGAGACACCGGTATCAATCTCGTCGAAGATGATGGTCGGCAGCTTGACGGCTCCGGCAATCATGGCCTTGATGGAGAGCATGACGCGGGCAATCTCTCCACCGGATGCGACGGATGCTACATTTTGCAGGACTCCGTTCTTGTTGGCGGAGAAGAGGAAGTTGACGCAATCCGCTCCGTAAGCATCCGGTTCCTTGCGCGGAGTCAGCTCCACGACGAACTGCACGTTGGGGATTCCCAGGGGCACCAGGTACTCCTTCATGCCCTTCTCAATCCTTCGGGCAGCCTCGGTGCGTACGTTCGTGAGCCTGCCTGCCACCTCCATGACGCGGGCATAGTCTTTCTCTTTCTGTGCGGTCAGTTCCGCTATCCGGTCGTCGGCGGAAGTGATGGCATGGAGCTTTTCCTGGAACGACTGCTCGATGCTCATCAGTTCGGCAACGGTGTCGACATGATGTTTCTGTTGCAGGGTATAGAGTTGGTTGAGGCGTTCGTTGACATAGTCCAGCCGTTGCGGATTGAACTCCACCTCTTCGCTCTGGTTGCTGATTTCGTGTTCGATGTCTTTCAGCTCGATGTAGCAGCTCTCCAGGCGTTCGGACAGTTCTTCTGTCGGGGGATAGATGGAGTTCAGGTCGTGTAGGCGGTTCTGCGCTTCCTTCAGGTTGGCGAGGATGCCGCCTTCATCACCGGCCAGCAGGGCGTCGACGTGGTACAGTCCCGACTTGATGTCCTCTGCATGGCTCAGTGTCTCGGCCTCCTGTTCCAGTTCCTCCTGTTCGCCTTCCTTCAGCCCGATTTCCGCAAACTGTTCCAGTTGGAAACGGATGTAGTCTTCGTCTGCCCGGTTCTTCTCCGCCGTGGCAATGGCTTCCGCTAAAGCCTTGCTGCTGGACCGGTATTGGGCAAAGCACTTGCCGTACTCCGTCAGCAAGGCTGCATCCTGCGCGATGATGTCGACCACATTCAGCTGGAAGCCTTCGGTGTTGAGCAGCAGGTTCTGGTGCTGTGAATGCACGTCGATGAGCATCTCGCCCAGTTCTTTCATCAGGCTGAGCGGCGCAGGGGTGTCATTGATGAACGCACGGCTCTTGCCCGACGCCATCACTTCCCGGCGTAAGATGCATTCCGGGTCATAGGTCAGGTCGTTGCGCTCGAAGAAGTCCTCCATGTGGTAGTTGCCAATCTGGAAATGTGCCTCGATGGTGCATCGTGAAGCTCCTTTCTTGATGGCTTTGGTGTCCGCACGCTGTCCGAGCAACAGGCCGATGGCTCCCAGGATGATGGACTTTCCCGCACCGGTCTCGCCGGTAATTACGGAGAATCCGGTGTCGAAGCGGATGTCGAGCGTGTCAATCAGTGCGTAGTTCTGTATGAATAGAGATTGTAGCATATCTTCTACGGTTATGAAACAAATTCCCGGCACAGGCGGTCGACGATGTCGGCTGCCACTTCCTTCTTGCTTTTCAGCGGATAGGCGGTACTCCCTTCGGCATCGAGGATGGTTATCTTGTTGGTGTCGTGGCGGAAGCCTGCCCCTGCATCCCGCAAGGAGTTCAGTACGATGAAGTTGAGGTTCTTGCGCCGGAGCTTGTCCTGTGCATGTTCCGCCTCGTGGTCAGTCTCCAGGGCAAATCCGACCAGGCATTGGTGTGCCTGCTTCCGTTGTCCGAGGGCGGCAGCAATGTCGTGCGTCGGCTTCAGACGTAACACCAGGTCGTCGTGCTCGCGCTTGATTTTATGGTCAGCCACCTCTTCCGGTGTAAAGTCTGCCACGGCAGCACAGAGGATGGCAGCATCGGCGTCGGCAAACTCGCGGAGCGTGGCTTCGTGCATTTCCGCAGCACTCTCCACATCGATACGGCGTATGCCGGGGTGTGACGTCGTCAGCTGTACCGGTCCGCTTACCAGGATGACTTCGGCTCCTCTCACGGCACATTCTTCAGCCAGTGCATATCCCATCTTCCCGGAGGAGTAGTTGCCGATGAAGCGGACGGGGTCAATCTTCTCGTAGGTCGGTCCTGCCGTGATGACTACTTTTTTTTTTGCCAGCTCTGCACCCTTGGCGAAGTAGTCTTCCAGTATCCGGACGATGTTGTCCGGCTCTTCCATGCGTCCCTTGCCCACGAGATGGCTTGCCAGCTCTCCTTCTCCCGGTTCGATGATGTGGTTGCCGTAGGAGCGGAGGATGTCAAGGTTGTGCTGGGTCGCAGGATGAGCGAACATGTCCAGGTCCATGGCCGGTGCGATGAAGACCGGAGCCTTCATGGACAGATAAGTTGTGATGAGCATGTTGTCGGCAATGCCGTGTGCCATCTTGCCGATGGTAGAGGCGGTAGCCGGAGCTACAATCATGGCGTCGGCCCACAGTCCCAGGTCCACATGGCTGTGCCACGTGCCGTCACGTTGCGAGAAAAACTCGCTGATGACGGGCTTGCTGGTCAATGCCGAGAGGGTGATGGGGGTGATGAACTCCTTGCCGGCAGGAGTAATGACGACCTGCACTTCGGCTCCCTTCTTGATCAAGGCACGGATGAGATAAGCTGCCTTGTAAGCGGCGATGCTTCCCGTGATGCCTAGTACGAACTTCTTTCCTTCAAGCATGATTCTGTTTATTTCGAGGCTTCGCGGATTCTGATTCTGGTCAACATCTGCTTGGTGTTGAGCGTGAAGTCGCCCTGCAGGATCCAGCTGTAGTAGCCCGGGTCCTTGCGCAACACCTCTGCTACGGGTACTCCCTTGTACTTGCCGAAGTTGAATACTTCCACTCCTTTGTCGTCGTAGACCATCCGTCCGGCAAAGTCCACGTTGCGGTTGAAGCTTGAGTAGTCTGCCAGGAAGGAAATGTCGTTTTTCAGTACATCGGGATAGCGGTCGAGCTGTGCTTGCAACACCTCGTAGGTCGCACGGGTATCGGCTTCAGCCGTGTGTGCATCTTCCAGGTTCTTGTGGCAATAGAACTTGTAGGCGGCAGACAGGGTACGCTGTTCCAGCTTGTGGTAGATGACCTGTACGTCGACAAACTTGCGGCGGTTCAGGTCGATGTCTACCCCTGCACGCAGGAACTCTTCCGCCAGCACGGGAATATCAAATCGGTTGGAATTGAAGCCGCCGAGGTCGCAGCCCTCGATGTCGCGGGCGATGGACGCAGCCACATCCTTGAAGCGCGGACAGTCTGCCACGTCTTCATCATGGATGCCATGTACGGCGGTGGAAGCTTCGGGGATGTGCATCTCCGGGTTGATACGCATGGTCTTGCTTTCTTCGTTTCCGTTGGGGTACACCTTCAGGTAGCAGATTTCGACGATGCGGTCGGAGTTTATGTTGGTTCCCGTCGTTTCCAAGTCAAAGAACACGATGGGATTCTTTAAGTTCAGTTTCATAAGTCGGTATTTCAAATGTCGCAAGCATCCGGTCGCTGCCTCACCTCCTGATTGGGTTGACGGTGGTCAGACAGACTTCCGTTCCAGACCGTAACGGGACGCCGGCCCATTGAGGGAGCGGTAGAGTGCCGGAGCTTGTAAAAGTCAGTCAGAATAAAAACAGGATGCATCAATCGTTGAGCATCATGGGCATGAGCAGCATGAGCAGGTCGCAGTTCTCTTCCTGTTCAGCAGGGACGATTACGCCGGCACGCGACGGGTCAGCCAGTTCGATGATGACATCCTGTCCCGGGAGGTTGTTCAGGATGTCGATGAGGAACGGAGCCTTGAAGCCGATGCTCATCGGGTTGCCCTCGTATTGGCAGACCAGCGTCTCTTCTGCCGAAGTGGAGAAGTCGAGGTCCTGTGTGGAGATGACCAGCTTGTTGTCACCCATGCGGAGCTTCACAAGGCTGCTCGATTGCGAGGAGAAGACCGACACGCGGCGCAAGGCGCTCAGGAGCACGGCGCGGTCAATGGTAATCTTATAGGGGTTGTTTTGAGGAATGACGGAGTTGTAGTTCGGATAGCGTCCTTCAATCAGTCGGCATACCATGCGGTATTTCTCCAGCGTGATGACAGCGTTGCGGTCGTCAAAGTCGATGCTTACCGAGTTCTCCTCTTTGGTCAACACGTTTTTCAGCAGGTTCGCCGGTTTCTTGGGGAGGATAAAGGCTGCCTTCTCACTGCCTTTGACCGAGAGATTCTTGTTGCGTACCAGCTTGTGTCCGTCGGAAGCAACCATGGTGATGTCGTCGGGAGTAATGTCGAAATAGATACCGTTCATCACCGGACGCAACTCGTCGTCAGCTGTGGCAAAGAGTGCGCGGTTGATGCCGTTCAGCAGTACGTCAGCGGGGATGTTGGCATGTACGGCATTGTCGCCCAGGGTGGCAGGTTGCGGATATTCATCGGCGTTCTGTCCCATGACGGTGTATTGTCCGTTCATGTACTGCACGGTAATTTCGAGGGTATTGGGGTTGAGATTGAAAGTCAGGGGTTGTTCCGGTATTTCCTTCATCGCGTCCAGCAACGTGCGGGCCACAATGGCAAAGCGTCCGTCACTGTCGCTCTCGGTCACCTCGATGGAGGTTACCATGGTGGTCTCGGTGTCGGATGCAGTGATGGAGAGTGTTCCGTCTTGCAGATTGAAGAGGAAACAGTCCATGATGGGGAGAGTATTTTTGGAGTTGATAACGCGGCTAATCGCTTGCAAATGACTTAAAAGAGAAGTGCTGGAAACGATAAATTTCATACGTCTTTCTATTTATGTTTATTGGTTATTATGCGTGCACAAAACTACTAATTTTATATGTAATGCCCCTAAAAAAAGTGTCGAAAATTCGTTTAATTACCAAGAATGGTGTACATTCGCAGCTGAATTAATACACTTAAACAAATGGAATTTACAGGAAAAGTCATTGCTATACTTCCCCCAAGAGGTGGTGTTTCCAAGTCAACGGGCAACGAATGGAAGGCCCAAGAGTATGTCATCGAGAATCATGACCAATATCCCCGCAAGATGTGTTTCGATGTGTTCGGAGCAGACAAGATTGCGCAATTCAATATCCAGATGGGTGAAGAGTTGACCGTTTCGTTCGATATTGACGCTCGTCAGTGGCAAGACCGCTGGTTCAACAGTATCCGTGCATGGAAGGTTGAACGTGTGGCTGCCCCGCAGATGGGTGCTCCGGAACCGGCTCCTGAAGCTCCGTTCCCGCCTGCATCGGCTGCTCCGGCAGACTTTGCTGCAACCGACGAGAAGGACGACCTGCCTTTCTGACCCTTTTCAATTTCTGAGACTGTTCGCAACAGGCTTTCCGGCCTGGATAAACAGATAACGCGGACGACACGGCTGTCATTCAGCTCGGTGTCGTCCGCGTCATTTTTACAGGGCAGGTCTTGACGTGTGACGAAGGTTCATCATTGGGCAGGTTTCAGCCATTTGTCAAGCCATTCGAAGAAGGTGCGTTGCCAGAGGATGCCGTTTTGAGGTTTGAGCACCCAGTGGTTCTCGTCCGGATAAATGAGCAATTCAGCCGGGATACCGCGCAGTACGGCTGCATTGAAGGCGGACATGCCTTGTGAAGCCAGGATGCGGTAATCCTTTTCACCATGTATGCACAGGATGGGGGTGTCCCATTTGTCTACGAACTTGTGCGGTGAGTTGGCAAAGGTGCGTTGGGCTGTGGCGTTGTTTCGGTCCCAGTAAGCACCGCCCATGTCCCAATTGGCAAACCACATCTCTTCTGTTTCCAGGTATTGCTGTTCCATGTTGAAGATGCCGTCGTGGGCGATGAACGCCTTGAAGCGTTTGTTGTGATGTCCTGCCAACCAGTATACGGAGAATCCGCCGAAGCTGGCTCCCACACAGCCCAGGTGGTCTGTGTCTACAAACGGCTCTTTGGAGAAGGTGTCGATGGCTGTCAGGTAGTCTTTCATGCACTGGCCTCCGTAATCGCCGCTGATTGCTTCCAGCCATTCGCTGCCGAAGCCCGGCAGTCCACGTCGGTTGGGAGCTACGATGATGTAGTCATTGGCAGCCATAATCTGGAAATTCCAGCGGAAGGACCAGAACTGGCTGACGGGGCTTTGCGGTCCGCCTTCGCAATAAAGCAGGGTGGGGTATTTCTTTGCCGGGTCGAAGTGGGGCGGGTAAATGATCCAGACGAGCATGTCTTTGCCGTCGGTGGTCTTCATCCAACGTTCTTCCACCTTGCCCATTTCAATCTGGTCGAGGATATGTTTGTTCTCCGTGGTGAGCTGTGCCACTTGTCCGTCTGCCGGATTGAGGGCGTACAGCTCGTCGGGACTGCTCATGGAGTGTCGTTTGCAGATGACACGGTCGCCCAGCAGGTCTACGCCGTCATAGTCGAACACACCGTCGGTGAGCTTCTCCACATTCCCTTCCAGAGTGGTGCGGTAGACCATTTTCGTGGCATGCCATACGCCGGTGAAGTAGAGCGATTGTGAGTCGTGGTTCCAGCAGTAGGAGTCTACTCCGGAGTCGAAGCTCTCAGTGACATAAGTCTTGCTCTTGTCTGTCAGGTTATACACACAGAGGCGGTTGCGGTCGCTCTCATAGCCGTCGCGGGCCATGCTTTGCCAGGCTACATAATGTCCGTCGGGTGAGAACTGCGGGTTGGTGTCATATCCCATGTTCTGGTCGGCATCACCTTCCTGCTTGCATAGGTTGGTAGTTTGTTTGCTAGCCACTTCGTAGAGATAGATGTCCGAGTCAGTCGACAGGGCATACGCCTTGCCTGTCTTCTTCCGGCTGGTGTAGGCGATGTATTTGGAGTCGGGGCTCCATGCCAACTGTTCCATGCCGCCAAAAGGTTTCATGGGCGATTCGTAAGGCTCGCCTTCCAGCAGATCGGTCACATTGCTGATGGATTTGCCGTCGAAGTCAGCCACAAACGGATGGGGTACGGAGGTTACCCACTCATCCCAGTGCTTGTACATCAGGTCGGTGATGACACGGCCTGAAGCTTTCGGCAGGTCCGGATAGCGGTCGGCGGTTGTCTCGCCATATTTTACCTGAGCGATGAAGAGCAGTTTCTTGCCGTCAGGTGAAAATGAGAATCCCTCGATGTCCTTGTCATAAGAGGCAATCATCGTACGTCCGCTGCCGTCGGGATTCATTTCCCAAACCTCATTCTTTCCGTTGGCTGCACTCAGATAGGCCAGCTTGGTACCCCCTTTGATCCAGCGCGGTTCACCTTCATTGCCGGCTCCCTGGGTGAGGAGCGTGTTTCCTGTGCCGTCGGCATTCATCAAGTAGATGACGTTGTGGCTCTTGTTTTCCGGTACGCTGTAGTATGCGACCGTATAGGCCACTTTCTGTGCGTCGGGTGAGACGGACATGCTTCCGATACGTCCCATTGCCCAAAGTGCCTCGGGGCTGAGACGTCCGTCTTTGACTGTGATTTCCTGACGGCCGATGACGGGACCGTCGTCGGTGGTTTCCGGATTGCCACCGGGTGTTGCGCACGAAGCCAATAGCATCGCGGCAGACATCATTGCAACGTGAGTCTTGTTCATGATACGGATGTATGTTTTTGTTGATGTGCAAATGTAAGAAAAGCCTTTGGGATAGCAGGTATGAGGACCGGCATTTCTTACGCTTTGATAAAAAGACCATGCGGACACAACGGTACAGTGCCCGTTATGCCCGCATGGCGCATGTAGAGGGTTGAAAAGCCTATTTTGAATCTTGGTATTTGCTGTAGATGATGCTGAGCTTGATGTCCTCTTTCTTCAGCTTGGCAAAGTTGAGGCTCAGGTCATGCAGCACACGGACGGTGATGACCGTGTTGCTGCTGGTCGTCTGTGTCACGCGCGTGATGGGGACAAGCACGACCTTGTTCCAGTCGGGATCCTTGTCATAGTCCGGGTTGTCGCGACGCTGACGGCGTAATGTATTCACCAGGTTGGTGATGTTGGAATAGGTGTACTGGTTGTTGGAGAGCGTCGTGTAGTACGAAGTAATGTTGTCAGGCACCTTTTGCTCTTCAAAGAACGAACCTAATTCCGACTTCGGTATCATCAGCAGTTCCTGCGGGGTTCCCATCTGGTACTTGGAAGCATTGAGGTTGTTCTTGCGGTAGATGGTCAGCGAGGCGGCATTGATGGTGTCATTGAGAGAAATCTCATCAATCGGCAGTTCCACTTCGGGGAACACGCCTGCCGGCGTCATGACGTATGCCACATCATTGTTCTGTGCAATCAGCTGGTCTATGTTCTTCATGGAGAAGCGGTTCTCCTGTACGATTTCCGGTGTTGCACGGAACTGGGAGAAGGCCGTTACCAATGAATCGACCTGACCGGTGGAGCTTTTCACCTTGTAGTCGAAGTAGACATCGAGGTAGACATAGTTGATGTTCAACACGGAACCGTCGCCCTGTGTATGCTTCAGATAGAATCCCTTGAACACATTGCGGATGAACTCCTCGGAGTTCTTATAATATTCGGGGTGTTCGTAGTAAGTCTTGAACAGGCGGTTGCCGAAGCTCTTGGGCAGAGGGATGGTGAGCATGTGCACTCCATTGCTTGCGAACAGCGAGTCGCCATGTATCATGTCGATGGCGGTATAGGCCTGTTCCTGGATAGGAGCCTGGTTGACGTCGTAATACTGGGTCGGATCCAGGTTGGTGTAGTAGCTTTCATCCGCTTCAAGCACCCTTGTCAGCTCATGGACCGCCAACTTCTGTGCTGCCAGCGAATCGCCGAAGTAAGAAGAGTAGTACAGGTTGAGCTCCACGGAGCGTGCTTCCGGGTTTTCCGGGTCTGCGAGCAGGCTCTTGTCGGGGAACTTGAAGTCTTCGGGGCAATAGAACTCCGTCAGGAAGTCCGATTCAAACACGGTGTTCGTATACGGGTCCGTGAACTTGCCCAAGTAGGCTGTCGTTGTGCGGGCGAGTATGCTGTCTACCGCAAACGATGTTATGTTCACGGGGTAGTCAGTCTGTGTGCTGATGGTGAAGTCGCCATCGGGCATTACTTCCACACCCAGGTTTGAAGTGTTGTCGTCGCATGCGGCGAACACAAGCAGGGAGGAAACCAATGCCCCGCGCAGGATGCTACAGATTCTCATCGTCGTTATTCTCCAGCAGTTTTTGTTAGGATTCTTGTTCTTATTCTTTGCCTGCACTCCAGACTTCGTCGTAGAAGTCGCTGCATGCCTCCTTGAATGCGGCATCGTCAGCCTGGAAAGGCAGGATGGGAATGTTCAGTTCTTTGGCATATTCGGCAAGCTCGGGTTTGCAGTTCTCGCTGTTCAAAATCAGGCCGTCGGAGTAGGCAACAGCCATTTTCTCCATGTCAAGGCATGACTTGATGCCATTGAGCACATCGAGGTCTTTCTGTTCAAGCCCCTTCAGCATGGCGCGTGCGCCCAGTCCCGGTTCGATGGGGTGTTGGAAGTCGTCTCCGTAGGTGGAGTAAACCACTTTGGAGTCGCGGAAGGAGGGTTCGTCGTTGTATGCCTTTTTGATGTACATGCCGGCAAATGCGCTCATCCAGCCGTGGCAATGTATGATTTCAGGACACCAGCGAAGCTTCTTCACTGTCTCCAGCACACCGCGGGCATAGAAAATGGCACGTTCGTCATTGTCGGCATATTCGTTCCCTTCCTCATCGGCTACCATTTGGCGGTGAAGGAAATAGTCATCGTTGTCGATGAAGTACACCTGCATGCGTGCCGATTGGATGGAAGCGACTTTGATAATCAACGGATGATCGGTGTCATCGATGATCAGATTCATGCCCGAAAGGCGGATAACTTCGTGAAGCTGGTTTCTTCGCTCATTGATATTTCCCCACTTGGGCATAAAGGTGCGAATCTCACGGCCTTTTTCCTGAATGTACTGTGGAAGTTCTCTGCCCATGACGGACAACGGTGATTCGGATACATAGGGGGTAATTTCTTGAGTGATAAATAAAACTTTTTTAGCCTTCATTGTTATTTCTCTTTGTCATAAATCATTTCGCAAAGGTAGTAAAAATATGGCTTAAAGAGCCCGGAGCGTGGCTATTATTATTCTTTTTTAAGTCAAAAAGCTGACATTTCTGTAGTTGTCGGCGGCAGATTGTGTGCATTATGCTGTTGGAGAAACAGACGGAAAGTAGTCTCCGGACGAGGAAAACGGGAAGTTTTTGTCAAGAGTTATTCGTGGCAGGAAACGGGAATGGCAGGGTGCCTTGCGCGAGGATATGGAGGTGGATGCTGCTTCTATCGGGTTGGCGGATAGGACGCTTCTTTGTGAGATTCTTGAAAATAGAAATCATTTTTTATTGTCAGTTAATCAAATCCGTGTAATTTTGCACCGACTTTCAAACGTGAAGGCCTATAAAGTTAATTGTATAGAAATGAAACTGATACAAACAATTAAAGAACTACAGGCTGCGCTCGGTGAATGCCGTGCACAGGGCAAAACGATTGGTCTGGTCCCGACAATGGGTGCATTGCATGCGGGACATGCCTCATTGGTGAAACGTTGCGTGACTGAGAATGATGTGGCTGTGGTGAGTGTCTTTGTGAACCCGACCCAGTTTAATGATAAGAATGATTTGCTGAAGTACCCCCGTACGTTGGAGGCTGACTGCAAACTGTTGGAGGGCATCGGTGCGACGTATGTTTTTGCGCCGTCGGTCGATGAGATGTATCCTGAGCCGGATACCCGTCACTTCAGCTATGCTCCGCTGGATACGGTGATGGAAGGTGTCCATCGTCCGGGACATTTCAACGGAGTCTGCCAGATTGTGAGCAAGCTGTTTGAAGCGGTAAAGCCGGACCGTGCTTATTTTGGCGAGAAGGATTTCCAGCAGCTGGCAATCATCCGCGAGATGGTGCGGCAGATGCACTATCCGTTGCAAATCGTGGGATGCCCCATCGTGCGTGAAGCGGACGGTCTGGCGTTGAGCAGCCGGAATGCGCGGTTGTCCGCTACCGAACGGGAGACAGCGCTGAATATCTCCCGCACGCTGTTCAGCAGTGTGGAGTATGCGAAGACGCATACTCTGGCAGAGACCAAACGTTTTGTGGAGGATGCCATTGCTGCCGTAGAAGGGCTGGAACTGGAATATTTCGAGATTGTGGACGGCAACACTTTGCAGACGGTTCGTGCCTGGGAGGATACCGACTACATCGTAGGCTGCATCACGGTCTATTGTGGTGAAGTCCGTCTGATTGATAACATCAAATATAAAGAGGAAACCAAGTAAGAGTTATGATGATAGAAGTATTGAAGTCAAAACTTCACTGTGTGCATGTCACCGAGGCGAACCTGAACTATATGGGCAGCATCACCATCGACGAGGACCTGATGGATGAAGTCAACCTCATTGCTGGTGAGAAGGTGGCTATTGTGGACAACAACAACGGCGAACGTTTTGAGACCTATGTCATCAAGGGCGAACGCGGTTCGGGCTGCATCTGTCTGAATGGCGCCGCTGCCCGCAAGGTGCAGGTGGGGGATGTGGTCATCATCATGTCGTATGCCCTGATGGATTTCGAGGAAGCAAAGACCTTCAAGCCGAAGGTGGCTTTCCCGGATGCAGACAACCGCATCGTGAAATGATTCCGGAGCAGGAAACGGACCGGTAGGTCCGCGGCATGCAATCCTCGTGACCTGTTCCTGACAATAATAAAACAGACGCTCCATCCGTGACGGGATAACCGTTCGGATGGAGCGTCTGTTTTATTCAGGGTGCTATCCGTTACATGGAGAGGAATCCAAGCAGGATACCGGCAGCAACTGCCGAACCGATGACACCTGCCACATTCGGACCCATGGCATGCATCAGCAGGTAGTTCGTCGGGTCATATTCCAGACCGACAACTTGTGAGATGCGTGCAGAGTCAGGCACTGCAGATACACCGGCATTGCCGATGAGCGGATTGATGCGTTTGTGCTTCGGCAGGATGAGGTTGAAGATTTTCACAAACAACACGCCGGATGCAGTGGCGATGATGAACGACAGGGCTCCCAACAGGAAGATTTTGATGGAATCCCACGTAAGGAATTCAGATGCCTGTGTGGATGCACCGACGGTCAGACCCAGCAGAATGGTGATGGTGTCGATCAGCGGACCGCGGGCAGTCTCCGCCAAGCGGCGGGTGACACCACTTTCCTTCAGCAGGTTACCGAAGAAGAGCATACCTAGCAAGGGAAGACCGGACGGCACGAGGAAGCAGGTGAGCAACAGACCGATGATGGGGAACATCACCTTCTCGGTATGGGAAACCTTGCGGGGAGGAGCCATACGCATCACCCGTTCCTTTTTCGTGGTGAGCAGACGCATGATGGGAGGTTGTATGACAGGCACCAATGCCATGTATGAGTAGGCAGAGACAGCAATGGCTCCCATCAGATTTGGGGCTAACTTGGATGACAGGAAGATGGCGGTCGGTCCGTCTGCACCGCCGATGATGCCGATGGCGCCGGCCTGCATCGGGTTGAAACCCATCTCCAGTGCGATCATGTAGGCACCGAAGATACCAAATTGTGCAGCAGCTCCGATGAGCAGCAACTTCGGGTTGGATATCAGTGCCGAGAAGTCGGTCATGGCACCGATGCCCAGGAAGATGAGCGGCGGATACCAGCCGGAGGTCACACCCTGGTAAAGGATGTTCAGCACCGAGCCTTCTTCATAAATACCCACCTTCAGACCTGCCTCGATGTTGAAGGGGATGTTTCCGATGAGGATACCGAAACCGATTGGAATCAGCAACATCGGTTCAAACTCCTTCGCGATGGCGAGGTAGATGAAGAAGAGTCCTACCAGAATCATGACCAGATGTCCCGGCGTGGCGTTGCAGAAGCCGGTGTAGGTCCAGAAGTCTGCCAGGTTGTTAGCGATAAATGTAGCAAATTCTCCCATAATGCTCTTTTTTTCTTGATTAGCCAATCATGACGAGGTCAGTACCTTCGAGGACTGAGTCGCCTTGTTTGACATTGATTGCTGTGATTGTACCGTCTTGGTCGGCGTTGATGTTGTTCTCCATCTTCATGGCTTCGAGGATGACGACTGTCTGTCCTTTCTTCACGGCGTCCCCCACTTTAACCTTCACGTCGAGGATGACACCGGGAAGCGGAGACTTCACGCCTCTGCCGCTTCCACCGGCTGCGGGTGCAGGCTGTGCGGCAGGCTGTGCTGCGGGTTTGGCTGCCGGAGCTGCCGGTTTGACTACCGGACGTACCACGGGTTTGGGTTCTTCGGCTTTCTTCTCCATTTCCACTTTATAGGACTGGCCGTTTACTTCCACGTTGGCAATATTGCCTTCGATTTCGCCAATGGTTACTTTGTACTCTTTGCCATTGATGGTATATTTATATTCTTTCATATCGGATCGTTTCTTTGAAAAAGGTTGATTACAGTGTTCGTTGGTTATTTCTTTCTCGGGATGACACGGAGAGCGTCATACTTGGCACTCCAGGGTGAGTGGACACGGTGGATGGTCAGGACATTCGATTCGATGTCGTGCACACCTCCCAGTTCCTCGTGAAGGGCCATGGCGATGGCTGCATAAACTTCGTCAGGACAGTTGGCAGCCTTGTTGGCAGTGTCTTCTTGCTTCATATCTACAGATGGTTTTGCTGTTTGTTTTTCTTTAAAGATCGCTTTCCCAAGAGTGCGGAAAATGACATAAAGAAGGATCAGTCCTACAAACACGACCAGCATGGCTGTGAGCGACATTCCGACTCCGGCACTGTCATGCAGCTCGAACTTCTCCATTTTCTCGTTTTTCTCAATGGTCTGATTATTGGTGCTCGGGGTGACGTATTTGTCAGGGCTTCCGCCTTTCACTTCCCACTGCTTCGAGGCGTCCTGTACACGGGCGTAGGATTGGTCGGCACCCAGTACGGGGACGACAATCTCGTCGAGCAACTTCTCGCCGGAGTCATAGAGACCAATCCAGTTGGGACGTTCCGCGTGGAGGATGAAGTTGGTATGGAAAGTTCCACGGTTAGGTTTGGCGTCAGCCCAGAAAAGGGCGTGCTGACGGGGTTTGACAACAGTCAGCACGTCGCCTTTCGGGATGGTATAGGTGAGTGTGTCACCCGGACTGTTGCTCACTTTCAGGTAGCAACCTGCCAGGTCCACACTGCCATACGACTTGTTAAATACCTCAATCCATGCACTATGAATACCATAATCGTCTTGGAAGTTGGCTTCGTTGTCTGTCAGCACTTCGTTGATGAGCAGTTTGGAAGTACCGTCATAGTGGTTGCATGAAACCAGTCCGACGGTCAGCAATAATCCCCAAAGGATTCCTTTCAATTTATTCATAATCTGCATGTTCTTAAGAATTAGCGAGTAAGGTTAGGTTACAAAGGTATGTTGCCGTGCTTCTTGGCAGGGTTCACTACCTTCTTGGTCTGCAACTGTGCCAGGGCACGGATGATGCGGAAGCGGGTGTTGCGCGGCTCGATGACATCGTCGATGTAGCCGTACTTCGCTGCATTATACGGGTTGGCAAACAGTTTGGTGTATTCTGCCTCTTTCTCTGCCATGAAGGCTTTCGGGTCGGCAGCTTCTTTGGCTTCCTTGGCGTAGAGCACTTCCACGGCACCGGCACCACCCATAACGGCGATTTCAGCCGACGGCCATGCGTAGTTCATGTCGCCACGGAGTTGCTTGCAGCTCATCACGATGTGCGAACCACCGTAAGACTTGCGCAGGGTGACGGTCACCTTGGGGACGGTTGCCTCGCCGTAGGCATACAGCAACTTGGCACCGTGGAGGATGACGGCGTTGTACTCCTGACCTGTACCCGGCAGGAAGCCCGGTACGTCGACCAGTGAAACGATGGGAATATTGAAGGCGTCGCAGAAACGGACGAAACGTGCGCCCTTTCGCGAAGCGTTGCAGTCGAGCACACCGGCATAGCGGCAGGGCTGGTTGGCAACGATACCTACCGATTGTCCGTTGAAGCGGGCAAAACCGATGATGATGTTGGTGGCATAGTTCTTCTGTACTTCGAGGAATTCGCCGTTGTCGACAATGGCGCTGATGACCTCGTACATGTCGTATGCCTTGTTGGGGTTGTCAGGGATGATTTCGTTGAGGGAGTCCTCCATGCGGTCGATGGGGTCGGTGCATTCCACGTAGGGAGCCTCTTCCATGTTGTTCTGCGGCATGTAGCTGAGCAGTTTGCGGATGAGGGCAAGACCTTCCTCTTCGGTTGAGGCTGTGAAGTGGGTTACACCCGACTTGGTGGAGTGTACGCTGGCTCCGCCGAGGTCTTCCTGTGAAACGTCTTCACCCGTCACGGTCTTCACCACTTTCGGTCCGGTGAGGAACATGTAGGAAGTGCCTTCCATCATCAGGGTGAAGTCGGTCAATGCCGGAGAATAAACGGCACCGCCGGCGCAGGGACCGAAGATACCGGAAATCTGCGGGATGACACCCGAAGCCAGGATGTTGCGTTGGAAAATCTCCGCATATCCTGCCAGTGCATTGATACCTTCCTGGATACGTGCACCACCCGAGTCGTTGATACCGATGACAGGCGCACCCATTTTCATGGCCAAATCCATCACTTTGCAAATCTTCTGTGCCATGGTTTCAGACAATGAACCACCGAAAACGGTGAAGTCTTGTGCAAACACATAGACCAGACGTCCGTCGATTGTTCCGTAGCCGGTTACCACACCGTCGCCCGGGAATGACTTCTTCTCTTGTCCGAAGTTCGTACATCTGTGGCGCACGAACATATCCAGTTCTTCGAAACTGCCTTCATCCAGCAGCATGGCAATGCGTTCACGCGCCGTGTACTTTCCTTTGTCGTGTTGTTTGCCGATGGCTTTTTCACCGCCACCCATACGGGCTTGTGCACGGAGTTCCACAAGCTCCTTGATTCTGTCCAATTGTTTAGTCATAACAGTATAGATTCTGTCCGGATTATATGAATAATAAGGTCTTTATTGTTTCGCACCCCTCCGGCTTGTCAGCTGCTGTGCGTCCGGTCGGTGCGAAACGGAAATGAGTTATTTTTGATTAGTTCTCACAAAGTTCGGTCAGTACGCCCAAGGTTGATTTCGGGTGGAGGAATGCGATGTGCAGGCCTTCAGCACCCTTACGCGGGGCTTTGTCGATGAGGCGGATGCCTTTGCCTTCCGCTTCAGCCAGTGCGTTGGCGACGCCATCCTCGATGGCAAAAGCCACGTGGTGCACACCCATGCCGCGGTTTTCGATGAACTTGGCAATGGTGCTGTCGGGACCCGTCGGTTCCAACAATTCTATTTTCGTGTTGCCCACCATCAGGAAGGCAGTTCTCACCTTTTGGTCTTCTACGGTTTCAATGTTATAGCATTTCAGACCCAATACATTTTCATAGTACGGAAGGGCTTCTTCAATGCTTTTCACGGCAATTCCTAAGTGCTCGATGTGTGAGATTTTCATGATTTTTCTTTTTAGTTAAATACTAGAGGTTCATAAATTGGCATAAAAGTAGTGCTTTTGAACTTAATGAGGAAATTTTTCCGCAATTATTTTGCAAACAAGTCGCCCTTGTTTGTTGCCAACTCTGCGGATTTGCCTGCAAAATGATACTTTTTATACATATTTATTACTGCTTATTGGGGCTTTTCTCTTTCTATTTGTCTATCGGAGGATGCCCTGTGGGGCGGTGCTCCCTGTTGCGGAAGGGACGGACGGGGACTTTCTATTTGTACGGATGTCTTTGTATGCTCTGTCCGTGTTTAAGTCCCGTCGGATGAAAAGGAAGGGGAAGAGAAGGAAGCATCAAGGAGAATTCCCCGAGTCGGAAGTAACAAAATGACATTCTGTCAAACGAATCGCTCCACAGTGCCCGTCTTTGCGCCAAAATGCGAGGCGATGCCCGGGAAGAGCCTTCTCGGGCAATTTGCCAAATCCACTTTGATGCCGTTCGGACGGAATGTGTTTCCTTTTGGACACCGAATTGCCCGGTAGAGTGTTGTTGCGTATGTTGCCTGACCGGATGACTGTGCAGAATAATACTGTTGCAATTGTTGCCTTCCGCGATAAACTGGAGGTGAATGAATGCAAATTAATGTATCGGATAGCTAACTGTAACGTTTCACTGCGCCAACAAGGTTGTTTGCCGGACGAAACAATATTGTTTCACGTCTCAAACAATATTGTTTGGCGAGTCAAACACAAGTGTTTCATGCATCAAACAATATTGTTTGAGTAGCATAAATATTCATTTTGTTCCTTGGATGGAAAGTTTATGCAGCTTCGTCTGCATGAATATTCTTAAAATAACCTGCTTTGAGTGATTTTGTAAAAAGTGGCGTTAGTCGGAATGTGGAATTTTGTTGTTTTTGTCAAGCAAAGCGGGCGATTGGATTGCAAACTGTCATCCTGTTCCCTCACGTCCGGATAGGGAATTGGTGAAGCGGGTCAGATGTAGAGCTTGGTCAGCAGACGGTTGAGCCAGTTCCAGCGGAAGCGGAACCAGCGCCGGGTGCCGTATTGGATGCCGCCGAAGCGGAGGATGAAGTTGCGGTAGCCGTAATGTTTGAAGGGAAGCCCCACGTCCATGAACTCAATGTGTTCGTATCCCTGCTGCCGGGCGTCGTCGATGGCTGCCCAGACGGCGAGTACGCCGGGATACTGCCGGGAGTAGCTCTTGCGCAGTCCGGCGGAGAACCACAGGTAGGCGGTCCCGTCGGAGAAGACGGAAACGGAGCCGCCGATGATGCGCTCTTTATACCTTATTATATAAATGCGCCCGATTTCCTTGTCAGGGTATGCCTGGACTAGTTTCAGGAAGAAGTCCATGCCGGGGAAATGTTGGCGTATCTTGGAGGCGTAGTATTTCTTCAGCATCCGGAAGAAGGCACGTATCTCGTCGGTTGTCCGGGCGATGTGGATGGATGCACCGTTGTTCAGTCCGCGCCTGATTTGCCGGCGACGTGAGGCACTCATGCGTTTCAGGGGCGACTTCCCGTGCAGGGAGTTGTGGATGCGCAGCCAGTTGACCGGGAAGTAGCGGTTCTTGCGGAAGTGCCCGTAGGCAAAGAGCGGGTTGGAGAGGTTACGGAATTCGATGAGGAAGCATTGGCTGAGAGCCGTCTGCGTCAGTGTGTCAAGCAGGAGGCGGAAGATGCCTTCCTCAGACTCCCCCTTGGCATATTCGCCTGTGCCGTAGACCTCTCCGCGCCGGATAAACGAGGGTGGGAAGAGCCGGTCGCTCTTGCGGATGATGCACAACAGTTTGCCCACAGGCTTCTCACCTCTCCAGGCGACAAAGAGGAGAGGGGTATAGCCGGGGGTACGCTCGCAGATGGTGAAGAGCTCCCGCGAGTGAAAGAGGTTGTTCCCTTTCACCTGTTCGGGTATGTCCTGGCTGTTGCGATAGATGCGGACTGTTGGTTTCATGGTTTTCCGTATGCGGGCAAGGTGGATGCCCTGTCCTGCAAATTTACATCATACGTTTGAATATAGGCTACAATATGGGTCAGTAATTCGTCTTTCTGTCGGGTTGGAGTTCGTTGGCGGGCAGCCTATCCAGTTGCTCCAGCTGTGCTTTCGCAGCTTCGTGATAGAGCAGGGGACCGTCGATGTCGCAGTGGAAAAGGTTGGAGTAGCTCGATGAGTTGTTCAGGTCGAACGGGTCCGGGGTGACCACTTCGGCAGCTTCCAGCAGTCCGGTCCGCTGTGCACAGGCAAAACGTAAGGCCTTCAGCAGGACCTCGATGCGTCCGTGAGAGAACATCCGGTCGAGCTCTTCGCGGACGGGACCGCCGTCTGCATAGTCCGTCAGCAGACGGGCAGCCGACTCGTAGGGCAGGTATACGCCGCCGCAATAGTTCTCGACGAGCCGGTTGTGGACTGTCTGTGTGAGATACCGTTCGGGGACGAAGTCTGTCCACGGGCGGCAGTAGTTCCTGAAGACCGGGTGCTCGATGAATGAGAGTGCACTGCCCCGTGTGTAGAAATAGTCGCCGAAGAAGCCCTGTACGACAGCGATATAGAATCCATGTGTCTTGTCGAAGGTGTCTTCCGGTCCGGTGGAGCGTGCCACGTCCATTGTCTGTCGGTATTTGGCGGCATAGAACTCCTCCATGCCGCTTCGTCTGATCACTTGCTCGATGCGTTCCGGATTGTCCAGTACGTCGAAATACCATTCCTGCATTTGTTGCTCGGATATGGGGTGATAGCTAATGTCCCATCCCATGGTTAAGGTGTTTGTTAGTAGGTTCTGTGATTTGAAATGATGTTCTGTAGGGACTAAAGATAGGTGAACTCTGCCAAAGGGAGATGCTTTCATGGAGGGAATTTGCTGCGTTTATGTTCTAGAACATAAGAAATGGGAAAAAAGGAAGTGCTGACGCCTGCCGTCTTCCGCCGATAAGGTTTGACGGTTCCGGCATAAAGCTTTATTTTTGCAGAACTGAAAACAAGATAGTAAACCATGGTACAAGACGTTCGTTGGTTGCAGCGATATGACAGCTTTCATCGGGCAAACAAAAGGATTCAGGAGGTGATGGAGACTTTCTCATCTCCGGAAAGCTTATCGGAACTTGAAAGAGAAGGACTGATACAGCGTTTCGAATATACGTATGAGTTGGCTTGGAAGACCCTTCAAGACCTGCTCAAATATAAAGGCTATGAGTTTATGCAAGGTCCCAACGGGACCTTACGTCAAGCATTTGAAGATGGCTTGGTCGTCAATCATGACGGTTGGCGTCGCATGGCTCAGGCTCGGGTGACGACTTCGCATACTTACAATGAAGGGGATGCGATGGATATTGCACGGCAGATTTACGATGAATTTGCCGCTCTTTTGCAACAGCTGGACGTCCGGTTGAATGAAGAGCGGTTGAGGGCAGATATGGACATAATGTTTTGAATGATGTATGGATTAAGTGAGAATGTACTTCGTAGTATTTGTAATGTGTTCCGATGTTTCCCTAATATAACTCAAGTCTTGCTTTTTGGTTCTAGAGCCAAAGGAACTTATCATGAAGGCTCTGACATAGACTTGGCTATAGTGGGGGAGGGGATTACCTTCCGTCAGTTGTTGGACATGGGAGCCCAAATAGAGAACTTGGGCTTACTCTACAAGGTGGACCTGGTTGATTATGGTAAGAATGAAACCAAACCTATCGGTGAACATATACGTCGGGTAGGAATACCTATTTACGAGAAGGAAACAGCTAACAGATAAAAAAGGAAAAGGAATATGGAAAACTTTAGTGAATTGATAAAGAAGCGTCGCAGTACGCGGAAGTTTACGGACGAAGAACTGTCGCAGGACGAAGTGGTGGCATTGCTGAAAGCCGCCCTGATGTCTCCCTCCTCCAAACGGACGAACTGCTGGCAGTTTGTCGTGGTGGATGACAAGGAGATGCTGGAACGTCTGTCCCATTGCAAGGCACACGGGGCAGAGTTCCTGGGAGGTGCGCCGCTCGCCATTGTGGTGCTAGGCGACCCGCTGGTGAGCGACGTGTGGATTGAGGATACGGCCATCGCTTCGCTGATGATTCAGTTGCAGGCGGAAGACTTGGGACTGGGCAGCTGCTGGATTCAGGTACGCGAACGCTATACGGAGGACGAGACTCCAGCTGACGAGGTGGTGCGCGAGTTGCTGGACATCCCCCTGCAGATGCAGGTGCTCTCCATCGTTGCTGTCGGACACAAGGCAGCAGAGCGGAAACCGTTCAATGAAGACAACCTTCTGTGGGAGAAAGTACACATCAACAAATACGGAGCACAATAACGATGGCACAAGCAAATCACAAAGAGACCTATCTCGCATCGTCCATCACCCTGATGGTGGCGGGTGCCCTGTTCATGCTCGACAAGTATTTCCACTTCGCTGCTCACGGATACGGCTGGCTGGTCGACAAAAGCAACCTGTTGCTCTTCGCCGCCATCATTTTCCTGCTGGTCAAAAGTGAAAAGACCGTCGGTCTGCTCCTGCTCTTCATCTGGGCGATTCTCAACCTGGGACTGATTATCAACCTGCTCGGTCACCTGTCCGGCTATCTGCTGCCGCTGGGACTGCTGGTTGTCGGTGTCATCCTGTTCTTCATGTCACGCCGATGAGGATTGTGTTGATAGGAGCCGGGAACCTGGCGACACAGCTGGGTACGGCATTGGTCCGGAGAGGCGAGGACGTGGTGCAGGTGTTCAGTCGGACGGAAGCTTCCGCATCGGCATTGGCCGGGAAGCTGGGGTGTGAGGCGGTCACTGACCTGGACGCGGTCTGCCGGGATGCGGAACTCTACATCGTTGCGCTGAAGGACTCGGCACTCTCTGCCTTGGCAGCCTCCATCGTGAAGGGACGGGAGCAGGCACTGTTCGTCCACACCGCAGGCAGCCTGCCCATGTCCGTGTGGGAAGGCATCGCACCGCGTCACGGGGTGTTCTATCCGATGCAGACGTTCAGCAAGCAGCGCGAGGTGGACTTCAGCCGGATACCCGTGTTCATCGAGGCGAACAATGCCGACGACTGCCGTCGCCTGAAGGTACTCGCCTCCTCCCTGTCGTCGAACGTCCGTGAAGCAGACTCGGCACAACGACGTGCCCTGCACCTGGCGGCAGTCTTTGCCTGCAACTTCACGAACCACATGTATGCGCTCAGCGCCCATCTGCTGGCTGAGGCGGGACTGCCTTTCGACAGCATGCTTCCGCTGATTGACGAGACGGCGGCGAAAGTCCACGTGCTGTCCCCCTCGCAGGCACAGACCGGTCCGGCAATCCGCTACGACGAGAATGTCATCGGCAAGCACCTGGACGCACTGGCATCCCACCCGGAGTGGCAGGACCTATACGAACGAATCAGTAAAAGCATACACAATGATAAACTACGATCTGAAACGAATTAAGGCACTGGTGTTCGACATCGACGGTGTGCTGAGTGCCGAGACCATCCAGGTGGGAGCGGACGGGCTTCCCATGCGTACGGTGAACATCAAGGACGGTTATGCCCTGCAGCTGGCTGTGAAGATGGGGCTTCACGTCGCCATCATCACCGGGGGACACTCGGAAGCCATCCGTCTGCGTTATGAAGGGCTCGGTATCCGGGACATCTACATGCGTGCGGCGGTCAAGACCCGTGAGTTCTCCCTCCTGTTGGAGAAATACGGACTGCAACCCGAGGAGGTGCTCTACATGGGGGACGACATCCCCGACTACGAGGTCATGACCCGGTGCGGACTACCTTGCTGTCCGGCAGATGCCGCGCCTGAAATCAAGTCCATATCGACTTACATCTCCCATCGCAACGGCGGCTACGGCTGCGGACGCGACGTCATTGAACAGGTATTGAAAGCCCAGGGCAAGTGGATGGCACACGAAAAGGCCTTCGGGTGGTAATCGGTTAAACAAAGACACATGTTAGACAATCTGAAGAAATATCACATCATCCTTGCCTCCAACTCTCCGCGTCGGCGTGAGCTGTTGAGCGGGCTGGGAGTGGACTATGAGGTCCGGACTCTTCCCGGAGTGGATGAGTCGTATCCTGACACACTGAGTGGGGAGGACATCCCCGTCTACATATCCCGTGAGAAGGCGGCTGCCTATCTGCCGTCCATCGCTCCCGACGAGCTGATTATCACAGCCGACACCATCGTCTGGCTGGACGGACGGGTACTGGGAAAGCCTGCCGATGAGGCGGATGCCTGCCGGATGCTGCGGGAGCTCTCTGGACGTACACACCAGGTCATTACGGGAGTGACGCTCTCGACCGCTGCCTTCCAGAAGAGCTTTGCCGTGACCTCCGAGGTGGAGTTTGCTCCGCTGACGGAAGAAGAAATCACGTACTATGTCGACCACTACCGTCCGCTGGACAAGGCGGGTGCCTACGGGGTGCAGGAGTGGATTGGTTTCATCGGGGTCCGTCGGTTGTCGGGCTCGTACTTCAACGTGATGGGGCTTCCCATCCAGCGCCTGTACCAGGAGTTGAAGGAACTGTGATGCCGCATTCCTGTCGGCAGGACGGGAGCGGTAGAAAAGAAGCGAGGGTGTATCGGATTCAATGTGTCCGATACACCCTCGCGGTATTTGTATCCTTTGCGTATTACTTGCGGTAGTTGTCGAGGTCTTCCGGCTGGAACTTGCGGATGAAGTTGAAGTGCTTCTCAATCTCAGCTTCTGCATAGCGCACGTAGACGTTGGCAGACTTGGCGAACAGTTCCGGAGCGGTGGTAGCCTCTTGTACCAGCAGGTGTCCCATGATGGTGAAGGCTGCCATTTCCACCAGGCGACGTGCCACGAAGTCCTGGAATTCCTGGTTCTTCAGCTCGTTCACTTCGTTGGTAACGGCGGCGAAGCGGTCTGCCATCTCCTTCAGGCGAGCTTTGAGGCCTTCCAGCTCAGGAGCACAAGGCTGTGCCTCGTAGGCGCGGATCTGGTTCAGGTAAGCGCCGGTAGTCACATAACGGATGGCGGCGACGGTCTGCAGCTGGGTCGTGCCTTCGTAGATGGACGTGATGCGGGCATCGCGGTAGAGCCGTTCGCAGGTATAGTCCTTCATGAAGCCCGAACCTCCGTGAATCTGGATGCAGTCGTAGGCGTTCTGGTTGGCATATTCACTGCCCATGCCTTTGGCGAGGGGCGTGAAGCTGTCGGCGAGCTTGGCGTATTTCTTCTGTTCCTGACGTTCCTCGGGAGTCAGCTTGCGTTCGCGGGCGATGTCGTCGAGAGCCTTGTAGACATCGACGAAGCGTGCCGTCTCATAGAGCAATGCACGGGAGGCGTCGAGCTTGGCCTTCATGACCGACAGCATGTCGTAGACAGCCGGGAACTCGATGATGGCTTTACCGAACTGCTTGCGGTCCTTGGCGTATGCCAGTGCCTCGTTGTAGGCTGCCTGCGAGAGGCCGACGCTCTGTGCGGCGATGCCCAGGCGGGCACCGTTCATCAGCGCCATGACGTATTTGATCAAGCCCAGCTTGCGGTCACCGCAGAGTTCTGCCTTGGCGTTCTTGTAGACCAGTTCACAGGTCGGGGAGCCCTTGATACCCATCTTGTTCTCGATGCGGCGTACGTCGACGCCACCGTTGCGCTTGTCGTAGATGAACATCGACAGTCCGCGACCGTCACGTGTGCCCTCTTCCGAACGTGCCAGGACGAGGTGGATGTCCGAGTCACCGTTGGTGATGAAACGCTTCACGCCGTTCAGCCGCCAGCAGTTCTCCTTCTCGTCGAAGGTAGCCTTCAGCATGACCGATTGCAGGTCGGAGCCGGCATCCGGTTCTGTCAGGTCCATCGACATGGTCTCACCCAGACAGACACGGGTCAGGAAACGCTGGTGCTGGTCTTCGTTGCCGAATTCATAGAGCGTCTCGGCACAGTCCTGCAAGCCCCAGAGATTCTCGAAGCCTGCATCGGCGCGCGACACGATGTCGGCAGCCATGATGTAAGGCACGATGGGGAAGTTCAGTCCGCCAAAACGGCGCGGCATCGACATGCCCATCAGTCCTGCCTTGCGGGCTGCATCGAGATTGATTTGCGTGCCGGCAGCATAGGTCACACGTCCCTTGGCTACGGTCGGACCTTCGTGGTCCACGTCCTCAGCGTTGGGAGCGATGATGTCGCCGCACAGTTCGCCGACGATTTCGAGCACACGGTCGTAGCTGTCCATGGCGTCCTGAAAGTCCATCGGGGCGTAGTCATATTTATCTTTGTCCGCATAGTTTCGCTCTTTGAGTTCCACGATGCGTTGCATCAACGGGTGGTTCAGGTGATGCTTCAGTTCGGGGGTATCGGTATAAAAGTTTGCCATTGTTGCTAACTTGTTGTGTCTGTATCAGACGGGGTTACTTACTGTTTTGCTTGTAGTACTTGATCATCTTCGGGATGACTTCCTCCACCGGACCGACGATGACATAGTCGGCGATGCTGTTGATGGGGGCGTTCGGGTCGTTGTTGACCGAGATGATGATGCCGCTCTCCTGCATGCCGGCGATGTGCTGGATTTGTCCGCTGATGCCGCATGCGATGTAGAGTTTCGGACGGATGGTGACTCCCGTCTGACCGATCTGACGGTCGTGTTCGCAGAAGCCTGCATCCACGGCAGCACGGCTGGCGCCTACCTCAGCATGCAGTTCCTTGGCAAGGTCGAACAGCATGTCGAAGCCTTCCTTCGAGCCCATGCCGTAGCCTCCGGCAACCACGATGGGCGAGCCTTTCAGGTTGTGTTTGGCTTTCTCCACGTGGCGGTCGATGACCTTCACCACGTAGTCGGTCTCAGGCACGAACTTTGCCACGTCGTGGCGGATGACTTCGCCTTGGTAGTTCGGGTCAAGCACCTCTTTCTTCATCACACCTTCGCGCACGGTCGCCATCTGCGGACGGTGTTCGGGGTTGATGATGGTAGCCACAATGTTGCCGCCGAATGCCGGACGAATCTGGTAGAGCAGGTTCTCGTAAGTAACACCGTTCTTCTTGTCCTCGTGGTTGCCGATTTCGAGAGACGTACAGTCGGCTGTCAGACCGCTGGTCAGTGCCGACGACACGCGCGGACCGAGGTCACGTCCGATGACGGTCGCTCCCATCAGGCAGATTTGCGGTTTCTCTGCCTTGAAGAGGTTCACGAGGATGGAGGTGTGGGGGAGGGAAGTATAGGGGAAGAGTCCCGGGGCATCGAACACATGCACTTTGTCGGTCCCGTAGGGGAGGATTTGCTTTTCAACGCCATCAAGGCCGGCACCGGCAACGACGGCTTCCAGTTGGCAACCCAGTTGGTTCGCCAGTTTGCGTCCTTTGGTAAGGAGTTCGAGACTTACGTCGGCAACGGTTGTGCCTTCAAGCTCACAGTATACGAATACGTTGTTCATAGTTCTTTCTTTTACCCGATGGTGTGGTTAGCTAACAGTTCTACAATCAGTCCCTCGACATCTGCGTCCGAGCTGGTGAGCGTCTTGCTCTCTTTGGCCTGGAACACGATGTTCTGGATGGTCTTCACCTTGGTGGGCGAGCCGGACAAGCCACACTGTGCCAGGTCTCCGTCCACATCGGCAACGCTCCATTCCACAAGGTTCAGGTAGGGGCGTTGTTCGTAGAGTTCGGGATAGGCAGGAGCCTGCTGTGCCTTCTCGGTCGGGGTGAGGGCATGTTTGTATTTCTGCACCAGCTTGGCGTTGCGCGGACGGCAGGGAGCAGCCGAACCGTTGACGGTGATGACAATGGGCAGCGGACCCTCTACGGTCTCCACGCCGCCGTCGATGTGGCGCTTCACGGTGATGGTGCGTGCAGCCTCGTCGACATGCAGGATTTCCTCAGCGTAGGTGATCTGGGTCAGTCCCAGCTTCTCGGCTACTTGCGGTCCTACCTGGGCAGTGTCGCCGTCGATGGCCTGGCGGCCGCCGATGATGATGTCATAGTCTTTGATTTTGCGGATTGCCATGGAGAGGGCGTATGACGTAGCCAGTGTGTCTGCTCCGGCAAAAGCCCTGTCGGTCAGCAGATAGCCATTGTCAGCACCGCGGAAGAGCCCTTCGCGGATGATGGAGGCAGCGCGTCCCGGTCCCATGGTGAGGAGGGTGACGGTGGAACCCGGATGTTGGTCTTTCAGACGCAATGCCTGTTCCAGTGCGTTCAAGTCTTCAGGGTTGAAGATGGCAGGCAAGGCGCTGCGGTTCACTGTGCCTTCTGCGGTCATGGCATCTTTGCCGACGTTACGTGTGTCGGGTACTTGTTTTGCCAGTACAACGATTCTTAAACTCATGTTCGTTTATTTTTGGTATTAGTGAATTAATAGCTTGTTCACGGAGCTCCGCCGGCAATGCCAGCCCGACGGCCGGTCTGCGGTGTGGAGGTCCGGAGGATGTTCCTTCTTAGTTTTGGGTGCCTTATTACACTTATAGACAGCGGCAAAAATAGCGAATTGAATCGCGTCTCCCAAAGAAACGTTGTAAAATCTTACGCTTCCAATGTTGAAATATACTCATAAAGCCGCTTGTAGAACGGATGTCGTGTCAGTGTGTCGGCGTTGCCCAGGATGATGAGCTTCATCCGTGCGCGGGTGATGGCAACGTTCATGCGACGCAGGTCGTTCAGGAAGCCTATCTCGCCTTTCTCGTTGGCGCGCACCAGGCTGATGACAATCACGTCGCGCTCCTGTCCCTGGAAGCCGTCAACGGTGTTCACCGTGATGAGATGCTTGTAGGGGGCGAAGAAGGCACGCTTCTTCAGCAGTTGCCGCAGGTAGTGTACCTGTGCCTGGTAGGGCGAGATGACGCCGATGTCGATGCGTTCGTCGAGGATGCGCTGCTTGCCGATTTTCGTGAGGTAGGCTTCCAGGGAGCTGAGGGTCAGTTCGGCTTCCGCCTTGTTGATGCGTCCGAAGCTGCGTTCCACGAACTCCTCCGCCGCATCCTCCATCTCGGTGTTGACCCACACCATCGGCGTGTCGTAGTCGAGGATGCCGCGGTACTTCACTTCAGGGGCGGAACGCACCTCGCCGTGGTAGAACCAGTCGGAAGAGAAGCGCATGATGGCGTCGTTCATCCGGTATTGCACCTTCAGCAGGGAGACACAGTCGGGCTTGTTGCGCACAATCTTCTGCATCAGCGTCTGTGCCAGTCCTCCCTTCATGGCTTCGTAGCAGGTCACTACGGGCGGAAGCTGGCAGTGGTCTCCTGCAAGGATGACGCGGTTGGCTTTGCGGATGGCAATCCAGCAGGCGGCTTCCAGTGCTTGTGCCGCTTCGTCGATGAAGAGGGTGGCAAAACGGTGGCGGAAGAGCAGCTTGCTGGCAGCCCCCGTCAGCGTACAGGCTATGACGCGTGCCTCGTTGAAGAGTGATTCCTGGATGCGCACTTCCAGTTCGTCGGCACGGTCGCGCAGGGAGTTGATTTTCTGGCGGACGCTCTCCGACCGTCCCTTGCGCGAGGTGTCGTAAAGCTGACGGATGGCGCGGCGGATGCTGTGCAGCAGGGGGTAGTCGGGATGTGCCTCGAAGCGTCGTTCGTAGGTGAACGACAGCATCTTGTCATTCACGCGGACAGGATTGCCGATGCGGAGCACGGGGATGCCGCGGTCGACCAGCTTCTCCGAAATCCAGTCGACAGCCATGTTGCTTTGGGCGCACACGAGCACCTGATTCTCGCGGTGGAGGGTCTCGTAGATGGCTTCGACCAGGGTCGTGGTCTTTCCTGTTCCGGGAGGACCGTGGACGATGGCAACGTCCTTGGCACGGAGCACCTTGTTCACCGCACTCTCCTGTGTGCTGTTCAGCCAGGGGAAGCGCAGGGGAGTGAACGTCAGCTCACCCGCCGGACGTGTCCCGTGGAAGATGTCGCGCAGTTCGGCGAGCCGTCCGTTCTTGTCATTCATCACGGCACGCAGCGAGGCGAACATCAGCTTGAAGATGTTCTCGTCGAAGCTGAGCTGTACGCCGAGGCGGAGGGCGCCTTGCAGGGAAGCCAGCGCCTCGGGACCCGGCAGGATGACGACCATGCGGTCTTCATCGACATAGTTTACCGTGCCGGTGAAGGGGAGGTTGCGGGTCTGTCCGTTGACGGTGTCGGCGTCAAAGAACATCACGGGACGCCCGAACTCGAAGTGGTGGTCGACGTCGGTGTTCTCCGTGCGGAACACCTCGACGACATATTGGTTGAGCGAGTTGTAGTAGCTCCTTCCCACCGACAGGGGGAACCAGCAGATGCCGCGGCGTACCTTCTTGTCGAGGTCCGTGCGGTCGGCTTGCTGGAGAAAGAGCTCTTTCTCGTGGTTGTATTCCATTTCCAGCAGTTCATACTGCCGTTGCAGTTCCAGAATGGGGGAGGAGGGCATAAGGCTTCAAGGTGTTAAGTTGACAGGCAGGAGGGAGCGGACGGGGCTCAGGAGCCCTTTTCCTCCATCTCTTTCAGCATCTGTGCGCGGGACTTGCTCTGGGTCACCAGGTATACGCCGGCAAAGACCAGCACCACAGCCACGCCTTTGGTCCAGCCGAAGGTGCCGATGCCGATGAGGACGGACACGATGGATGCCACAATGGGCTGTGTGTAGTTGTACATGCTGAGTACCGTCGGGCGCAACACCTTCTGTGCGTTCATCAGCAGCAGGAAGGTCATGAACGTGGCACCCACGACGACGAAGGCGGTCTCACCCCACGTCCGGGCGGAAATCTCGGTAAAGGGGATTGCCGACACCTCGCTGTAGGAGAAGGGGATGAAGCAGATGGCGGCATAGGTGAACATCCACTTCATGCACGTGATGGGGTGATATTTCGAGGCGAGCCCCTTGAAGAAGGTCAGGTAGGCGGCAAAGCTCACCTGGGCAATGAAGCAGAGGAAGTCGCCCAACGCGTTGCTGTTGTGAGTGCCGTCGGTGGAGTTGCTTCCGATAATCATGATGAGCGCACCGATGGCACCGAGGAACACGCCGCCCAGCTTCTTGCCGGTGATGGGCTCGTGCAGGAAGATGGCGGCAAGAATCAGCGTGGCGATGGGTGCCGTGGTGGTGATGATGGAAGCGTCGATGGGCGAGGTGAGCGACAGTCCGAAGATGTACATGCCCTGGTTGAACACGATGGCGAACAAGGCGGCAAAGAATAGCAGCATCAGGTCGTGCGGCTTCACTTCCTCGCGCTTCGTGAAGAGGGAAGCAATCCAGAAGCAGAGCGCCGCGCCCACCATGCGGAAGGTGGCAAGCGACAAGGCTGTGATTTCAGTGCTCATGACGTCTTTCCCGATGGGCGACATCAGTCCCCAGGCTGTACTGGCAATCAGCATGCAGATATGTCCGGTGTAGTTTTTACTTTTCATACGATGAATCAGATATTGGTTTGACGTGCAAAGGTACGGTTAATCCCCGTTCGGGCAGGCAGGATTGCCGCTCTTTTTTTCTCGTCTGTTTTCTTGAAAAATAATAAAGCGACAGGCAACCGCTTTAGTGAGATTTCCTTATCTTTGCTTTGACAACAAACTTTATCATTCGAAAGGAGCATACCATGAGCAAACAAGCCGATTACATCAAGCGTATTGAAATCAAGGGCATCTGGGGATGGAAGAACATTGCCTGGGACTTGCGTCCCGACGTGAATATCCTGAGCGGCATCAACGGCATCGGGAAGAGCACCATCGTCAACCAGGCTGTCCATGTGCTTCACCTGCTTTCCGGCGGAGAACTTGACAAACAGATTCTGCCGGAGAACGTCCGTTTCGTCTTTTCCCCCGAAGACGCGTCCTACATCCGTTTCGATGTCATCCGTAGTTTTGACCGTCCGCTGCTCAATGCCGGGCTGATGCAGAAGGTGACGGACGTGAATGTGCGCACGGAGCTTGACTGGCAGCTCTACCGGCTGCAACGCCGCTACCTCGACTATCAGGTGAACATCGGCAACCGCATCATCGAGCTGTTGACCGAGGGGACGCCCGAGAGCCAGCGGAAGGCAACGGAGGCGTCCGTCCCCAAACGGAAGTTCCAGGACATGATTGACTCCCTCTTCAGCGAGACCGGCAAGAAAATCAACCGCAAGAGCAACGAGATACTCATCGAGCAAGACGGCGACGAGCTGCATCCCTACCAGCTCTCGTCGGGAGAGAAACAGATTCTGGTCATTCTGCTGACGGTGCTCGTACAGGACGGGCAGCCCTTCGCACTCTTCATGGACGAGCCGGAAATCTCCCTCCACATCGAATGGCAGCAGCAGCTCATCAAGCTCATCCGCGAGCTGAACCCGAACGTGCAGATTATCCTGACCACCCATTCGCCTGCCGTCATCATGGACGGATGGATGGATGCCGTGACCGAGGTGAGCGACATCACCCAACAGTGACACTTTATCCCTATACCTTATTATATATGTACCATGAGTAAACGTCTTGCCCAAAATCTCAACTCTCTCTACGTGGAGGCTGCCAACCGTCTGCGCCCGAAACAGGCACGGCGGAAGATTGTCGCCTACGTGGAGAGTTACGACGATGTGTTCTTCTGGCGTACGTTGCTCAATGAGTTTGAGAACGACCGCCTCTATTTCCAAGTGATGCTCCCCTCATCCACCTCCCTGGCGAAAGGCAAGAAGTCGGTGCTGATGAACAACCTGGGCGAGCAACTGGGACAGAACATGATAGCCTGCGTCGACAGCGACTACGACTACCTGTTGCAGGGAGCTACCTCCACGTCGCGCATGATAAACCAGAACCGCTTCGTCTTCCAGACCTATACCTACGCCATCGAGAACTACCTCTGCTATGCCGGTGCACTGCATGAGGTGTGTGTCATGGCGACGCTCAACGACCGCGAGATTATTGACCTCGAAGAGTTCATGCGGATGTACTCGCGCATCGCCTATCCGCTCTTCGTGTGGTCCGTGTGGTTCTATCGCAAACACCGTCCCGGCGTGTTCTCCCTGCTGGACTTCTGCGAGGTAGTGCGCCTCGACAAGGTGAGTGTCTACCACCTGGAAGTTGCCCTGCAACGGATGGAGCGTCGGGTGAACCAGAAGCTGCACCGGCTGGAACACGACTACCCGAAGGCGCTGCGCGAAATCGAAGCCCTGAAGAAGGAGATGCGCGGACTGGGAGTGACCCCCGACAACACCTACCTCTTCATCCAGGGACACCACATCATGGACAATGTGGTGCTGAAGATACTCGCCCCGCTCTGCGTCATCCTGAGACGGGAGCGTGAGAATGAAATCAGGGACCTTGCCGAACACGACATCCAGTTCCAGAACGAGCTGACCTGCTACCAGCGCAGCCAGAGCGGGGTGGACCAGGTGATTCGGAAGCATACCTACTACAAAGACTCCCCGTTCTACGACCGGATACGCCGACGGATTGCCACTTTTCTGGAACACATGGAACGCTGAGCCGTCGTTGTTGACCTTAACCGATGTATCATGAAACTGAACTCACAAGTTGACACCCAACTCTCGGCGGAAGACTGTTTCTACATCTCCGACCGCTACAACAAGCTCCTTCCGTACCCCATCCACTGCCATGCCGACTACGAACTGAACTTCACGGAGCACGGTGCCGGTGCGCGGCGCATCGTGGGCGACTCGATGGAGACCCTGGGCGACTATGACCTGGTGCTCATCACCGGACAGGACCTGGAGCATGTCTGGGAACGCTATCAGTGCACGTCGACCGATGTGCGCGAGATAACCATCCATTTCTCCTCCGACCTCTTTGACGGTGCGTTCACGCGCAAGACCCATTTCCGCTCCATCCTTTCCATGCTCGAACGTGCCCGGTGCGGCCTGTCGTTCTCGGCGGACATCATTGCCAAAGTGCGTCCCATGCTCTATGAGCTTGCGGCTGCGACCCCGGGTTTTTATGCCGTCGTACGTTTCATGGTCATCCTCTACGAACTGTCACAGGACCATCAGGCGAAAGTTTTGTCGAGCGAATCGTTCGCCCGCATCCGTCACGTGGTCGACTCGGTGCGCATCAATAAAGTACAAGACTATGTGGAAGAACATTATAAGGACGAAATCCGTCTGTCGACGCTGGCGGACATGGTGGGCATGACCGAAGTCTCCTTCAGCCGCTTCTTCCGCCAGATTACCGGACAGACCTTTTCTGACTATTTGATTACGTTGCGCCTGGATCATGCCTCCCGTCTGCTGGTCGACTCGCGACTTCCTGTCGCCGAAGTCTGCTTTCAATGCGGATTTAACAATCTGTCAAACTTCAACCGCATCTTCAAGAAGAACAAACATTGCTCGCCCAAGGAATACCGGGAGAACTACCGCAAGCAGAAAGTGATCGTCTAGACGTCTCCAGAAGGACCGTTCGGAACAGTCTTCTTGCCCCACCAATGTTTAAACTTTGATAAGAAAGTATTAGAATTGGATAAGATTGTATTATTATTTCCCGGGAAACACGCCTACCTTTGCAGCTGTAGAAAGGGAAAGATGATATATATATAATGAACAGATATGATAGTTTGATACCAATGCCTTAGAGTTTTTCGATAGGTTTTATTTAGTTTTAGGGTTGTTTTTCTAGAGAGAGGGAAGTCAGGCGTGATTGCCCTCTTCCATTTTTCCAAAGCACAGCTTGACAGTTAAGGAATATGTAGAAGAGGCGAAAAAGGTGAATGTATAGAGAGCGAGAATGCGATTTCGAATCTCCCTCGAAGAGATGTTGAAAGGGACTTTGTGTTAATAATAGCTTAAAAAGGAAAGGGTTCATGTCCTGTTCATGAAGAAGGGAAGCCATCACTCCGGGAGGAGATGTTGGTTTCCCTTCTTTCTTTTGTCTCCGTGCGGATGCGCTGCCGCTGACCGCTCCCTGCTTATCTCGTTTTTGCCTGACGGGCAAGACGCTCTGAGTTCCACGGCGTGGAACTCACATTCCCACGGCGTGGAACTGACAGTCCCAGGCTCTGGAACTCGGAGTTCCAGGCTTTGGAACTCGAAGTCCCAAGCCGTGGAACTCGAAGTCCCAAGCGCATGGAACCAACAGTCCCGCAGGAGGGTACTGTCAGTCTTGTCTGCAAGTCCCTGAGTCGGATAGGGTTGGACGATGCAACTGTCGGATGAAAGTCGGTTTTTACAGGGAGTCTTCCGCGTGCTCCACGACGATGGTCTTGCCTTCGACGCGGAAGGTGATGCCGCCGCTCTTTTCCAGTATCGACAGCACTTCCGCCAGTTCAGCGTAGCGGGGGGCGCTCCCCTTGAACACGGTGGAGGCGAGCCGTTCGTCGGCAAACCGGAAGTCGAAGTTGTACCAGCGGGAGAGGGTCGTCATGATTTGCTGCAAGGTGAGTTCCTCGAAGGAGAACCGTCCGTCATGCCAGCTCGTCACGGCACGTGTGTCGACCGGACGGACGCGGGTGGAGCGGTCGCTCTTCAGGAATACCGCCTGATGTCCGGGTGTGAGCACCAGCTCGGCGTGGGTGTCGTTGAGGGGACGCAGCGCAATGCTGCCCGACACGAGGGTGGTGTAGATGCAGTTCTCCTCGTTGTAGGCGTTGATGTTGAACTCCGTTCCGTAGACGCGCACCTGCATGTTGTCCGACTCCACGTAGAACGGACGCAGGCTGTCCTTTGCCACCTTGAAGTAGGCTTCCCCCTTCACGGTGACCCGACGTTCAGAGCCGGTGAAGTTCTCGGGGTAGATGAGCTGCGACTCGGCGTTGAGCCACACCTCGGTGCTGTCTTCCAGGATAATCTTGAACTCTCCTCCGCGGGGAGTGGTCAGCTTGTTGATGCGTGCCTTGCGGGAAGCCTCCGGTTCGTCGGTCCGCTGACGGGCGATGAGGCGGGAGTTGCGTGCCGAGTCTTCGCCCAGGGAGATTTCCGACCCGTCGGCGAGGGTCAGCATCGCCTGCGTCTTCCCGTGTCGGATTTGTGCCTGCTCCAGCTGCCGGGCGATGGGGGTGAGTTCATCGTTCACGGGGGAGTGGCCGAAGTAGCTGATGCAAATCACGGCAGCCAGTGAGGCGGCAGCCACCAGTGACACTGCCCAGCGTCTGCGCAACCGCGACGGGCGCGATTCCCGGCGGATGCGTGCTTTCATGTCCTCCAGCGGACGGCGGGCATCGATGTGTTTCGCCCGTCGGTACTCACGCTCCAGGAAGTGGGTGTCGAGCAGACGCCGGTAGGTCGCTTCGTTGCGCGGGTCTGCCTTGCGCCATGCCTCCAGTTCGTCGGTCTCTTCCGGGGTGATGGTGCCGATGATGCGTTTATAGATGAGTCGGGCGATGTGCCGCTCGTGCATGGGAGTCGGTGTCATAAGGATATGTCGTTTAACAAACTGTGTTTTATATGTAATACGCGATAGGGATGGAAACGGACACCTTGCAGCCTCTTTTTTAGGATATTTTTAGAAACAGAGACGCGGATGAACGCTTCCTCCGTCGTCTGCCGAAGAAAACCGTCCATCCGCGTCGTGTCGTTGCGTGGAGGGTCAGTCCCGTCCGTGCTTACTTCTGCAGCTCGAAGCCCAGCTGCATGCCCTCATAGCTGTCAGACACCGAGTTGAAGATGGTCAGCATGTTGCTGTTCATGAACTTTCCAGCGACGTTGGCGAGGCCCTTGCCCAGTTCCCACACACGGTCGGCATCATAGACCAGGGTCATCTTGTCTTTCTGGAACTTGACGTGTGCCGTGGTGCTGAATCCCAGCGTGCCCGTCATGACGACGGTCATCTTGTCGCGGTCGAACGTGTAGGTGCCGCTGGTTGACTTGCCGGCGATGGTCTGGGTGTACGTCTTGTCGCTCTTGAAGGTGAACGAGGTGTTGCTGTTGGTTATCTTCAGCTTCTTGCAGGCGCTTGCCAGTTCGCTCTCCACCTTGGTCGAGGCAACCGCTCCGCCTGCCTGTGCCAGCAGGTTGTCACTCTTGAATTTGCAGGAAGGTTTCACGTAGTGCCATGTGCCGACGATGGTGCTGTCGTTGACCGTCACCTTGTTGACTACCTTGTCCACCCCTTCCTTCACTCCTTCCTTGAGGCTGCCGAACAGGTCTTTCAAGCTTTGTGCTTGCGTCGGAAGCGTGAGGCTGAACAGGAGCAGCAGGCATACGCACTTCCATAAGTTACTTCTTTTCATAGTCATTGGCTGTTTTATGGTTTATCGCCGCAAAGATACGACACAGAGCGGTAGAAGGCAATGTAATTTAACACTTCTCCTATTAAACTTTCTGTATATTTGCCGTCTAAAGTTACAAACCAATCTGTAAAGTACAAGAGTCTATGAAAAACTTCGAGAAACTCATGTCGGCACTCCTCCTGTCGGCATGCGTACTGCCTGCGGCAGCACAGTATCCCACTATCCCCGACTCCATCAAGGCACGCATCGAGCGTCAGCAGGCAGAAATCGACCGGCTGTCCGACGCGGCTTGGAACAAGGCATTACCCATTGTCGAACAAGAGGCCATCAACGGCCGTCCCTATAAACCCTGGGCTTCCCGTCCCGGAGACCTGCTCAAGGCAGAGATTCCCGCCTTCCCGGGAGCTGAAGGGGGAGGAGCCTATACGCCCGGCGGACGTGGCGGCAAGGTGCTGGTGGTGACCAACCTCAACGACCGCGGTCCCGGCTCCTTCCGTGAAGCCTGCGAGACGGGAGGTGCACGCATCATCGTGTTCAATGTCTCCGGCGTCATCGAGCTGAAGAGCCCCATCAACGTGCGCGCTCCCTATGTGACCATTGCCGGACAGACCGCACCGGGCGACGGCATCTGCGTCACCGGAGCTTCCTTCCTGATTGATACGCACGACGTGGTCATCCGCCACATGCGCTTCCGTCGCGGACAGACCGACGTCGGCTTCCGTGACGACGCGGTGGGCGGCAACGGTGTGGGCAACATCATGATCGACCACGTGTCGGCATCGTGGGGACTCGACGAGAACATGTCCATGTACCGCCACGTGTACAACCGCGACCCAAAGACCAAGAAGGGTGAGAAACTGCCCACGGTGAACATCACCATCCAGAATTCCATCTTCTCGGAGGCTCTTGACATGTACAACCACGCCTTCGGCGCTACCATCGGCGGACACAACTGCATGTTCGCCCGCAACCTCTTCGCCTCGAACATCAGCCGCAACTGCTCCATCGGCATGAACGAGGACTTCAACTTTGTCAACAACGTCACCTTCAACTGGTGGAACCGCTCCGTCGATGGAGGCGACCACACCAGCCGACTGAATCTCATCAACAACAACTTCAAGCCGGGTCCCATCACTCCCGAAGGCAAGCCCATCAGCTACCGCATCGTGAAGCTGGACTCCGGACGTTCCCCTGAATCCAAGAACACCTTCGGCAAAGCCTACGTGAGCGGCAACGTCGTGTGGGGCAACGAGCAGGTCACCAAGGACAACTGGGCAGGAGGCGTACAGATAGGCAATGGTCCCGTGCCGGCGGAACGCATCCCCGAGGTACGTGTGGACAAGCCCTTCCCCATGCCCCACGTGACCATTATGCCAGCCAGGGAGGCGTATGACTTCGTACTCTCCAACGTGGGAGCTACCTTCCCCAAGCGCGATGCCGTCGACGCCCGTGTCGTGGAGAGCGTGAAGACCGGCAAGGCCATCTATGCCCCCGATGCCAAGGAGTTCACAAGTCCCTACGTCAAACGCCGTCTGCCTGCCGACTCCTACAAGCTGGGCATCATCACCCATCCGAGCCAGGTCGGCGGTCTGCCTGAATATAAAGGTACGCCCGTGGTCGACAGCGACAACGACGGTATGCCCGATGCCTGGGAAATCAAGTACGGACTGGACCCGAACGACCCGACCGATGCCGTGAAAGACTGCAACGGGGACGGCTACACCAACATCGAGAAATACATCAACGGCATCGACCCGACAAAGAAGGTCGACTGGACCGATGTAAAGAACAATCATGATACCCTGGCAGGACGCAAGAGCCTGCTCTAAGAAGTGAAGGCATCTGCCTCCACCAGTCAACTCAATCAGAACAATTATGCATGCCATTCATTTAAAGATTCTAGCCTTGGGACTGCTCGCCGCGGGGATAACGGCTCCGATGCAGGCACAGGACTTCACCGTGCAGACTGACGGCACACACCTGACGTATGTGGCGGATGCACGGGGCAACCGCCTGCTGGACTATTCCACCTGCGGCTACCGCAATTCCAATGTTGACATTCCCAATGCGGACAATGTCGTGTTTGTTTCCTGTCAGCCCAGCGACAACAGCGAGCGCATCCAGCGCGCCCTGGACTATGTGGCTACGCTGGCTCCCGGTGCCAACGGACTGCGTGGTGCCGTCCTGCTCGGCAAGGGAACCTTCGAACTGTCCGCGCCCTTGCGTATCTCCGCTTCCGGAGTCGTGCTGAGAGGACAGTCGAAAGAGGAGACTGTTCTCCTCAAGAAAGGCGTGGACCGCTGTGCCCTGCTCTACATCGAGGGGCAGAACGACTACCGCGAGACCTCCTCGACCGACGTTACGTCCGACTACGTCCCGGTGAATGCCCTCACCTTTGAAGTCGCTTCGGCAGACGGGCTGAAGGCGGGAGACCGCGTGATGCTCTACCGTCCGTGTACCCAGGAGTGGATTGCCTCGCTCGGGTGCAGCATCTTCGGCGGAGGCATCAGCGCACTGGGCTGGAAACCCGGTGACGTGGACCTCTACTGGGACCGTACGGTCACTTCCGTTGAAGGAAACCGCGTCACCATCGATGCACCTGTGTCGATGGCACTTGACAAGAGCTACGGACAGTGCCGCCTGATGACCTACGCCTGGACGCAACGTGTGGCAGACTCCGGTGTGGAGAACCTCACGCTGATGTCCGACTACAACCGCAAGTACCCCTTGGACGAAGACCACTGCTGGAGCGGCATCTCCATCGAGAACGCCGAGAACTGCTGGGTGCGTCGGGTGGACTTCAGGCATTTTGCAGGCAGTGCCGTCGTCGTGCAGCGCACCGGGGCACGTGTCACCGTGGAGGACTGCCGCTCGCTCGAGCCCGTGTCCGAACTGGCAGGCATGCGTCGCCGTGCCTTCTTCACCCTCGGACAGCAGGTGCTCTTCCAACGCTGCTACTCCGAGCATGCCATGAACGACTTTGTCGCCGGTTACAGCGCTGCCGGTCCGAACGCCTTCGTGCAGTGTGACTCCTGGGAGTCGAACAGCTTCAGCGGCTCCATCGGTTCGTGGGCGGCAGGCTTGCTCTTCGATGTGGTCAACATCGACGGACACGACCTGAAGTTCGAGAACCTGGGACAGGACAAGGTCGGTGCCGGCTGGAACACCGGCAACAGCCTCTTCTGGCAATGTACCGCCAACGAACTCTTCTGCTATACTCCCGTGAAGGACGCTCCCAATCGTGCCTTCGGGTGCTGGGGCTCTTTCTCCGGCGACGGCGAATGGGCACAGTCGAACAACCATGTCAATCCGCGCAGCTGTTTCTATGCCCAGCTTGCTGACCGCCTGAAGACGGACGTGAGTGCACGTGCCCGCCTCCTGCCACGATGGACCGACGCCACGAGCAGCCCTACCGTTGAACAGGCTGCCGAGATGGCGAAGCAGAGCCTGGAACCCCGCCTGACCCTGGAAGACTGGATCAGCCAGGGCACCTTTGCCGCGTCCGTGGACCCCACGGGGCTGAAGTCGGTCGATGACCTCAAGGCAACCCCGCGGAAGGCACCTGCCAAGATGCAGTTCGCCCTGCTCAACGGACACCTCGTGGCTGACGGCAAGCTGCTCGAAGGCAACCGTCAGGAGGTCGTGTGGTGGAACGGACGGACGAAGTACAACTTCATCAAGACCGCCAAGCCTCACGTCACCCGTTTCGTCCCCGACCAGGAAGGGCTGGGACTGACCGACCGCATCGACTCCGCACTGGTCATGATGAAGCGTCGTGGCAACGTGGTGTTCGACCATAACTACGGACTCTGGTACGACCTGCGCCGCACCGACCACGAACGCATCCGCCGTCGCGACGGCGATGTGTGGGCGCCCCTCTATGAACAACCTTTCGGCCGTTCGGGCGAGGGGAAGGCTTGGGACGGACTGACGAAGTACGACCTGACGCGTCCCAACGCCTGGTACTGGTTCCGCCTGAAGTCGTTTGCCGACAAGGCGGAAGCGGCGGGCATGTTGCTCTTCCACCAGAACTATTTCCAGCACAATATCCTCGAAGCCGGCGCCCACTGGGTGGACTGCCCCTGGCGCGATGCCAACAACATCAACCACACCGACATGGGCGAACCGGTCAACTTTGCCGGAGACAAGCGCATCTTCGTCGCCGACAAGTTCTATGACACGACTCACCCCGTGCGCCGCGAGCTTCACCGGCAGTACATCCGTCGGTGCCTCGACAACTTCGCGGACAACCGGAACGTCGTGCAGCTGATCAGTGCCGAGTACACCGGACCGCTCCACTTCATGGAGTTCTGGCTCGACTGCATTGCCGAGTGGGAGCAGGAGACGGGCAAGCACGCCACTGTCGCCCTGAGTGCGACCAAGGATGTGCAGGATGCCATCCTGAGCGACCCCAAACGTGCTGCCGTGGTCGACATCATCGACATCCGCTACTGGCACTACCGCATTGACGGCACGGTCTATGCTCCCGAGGGTGGCAAGAACCTTGCACCCCGTCAGCATGCCCGCAAGATGAAGGTCGGCAAGATGGGATACCGCGAGGCATACAAGGCAGTGAGCGAATACCGTACGAAGTATCCCGACAAGGCTGTCGTGCTCTATGCCCAGAACTATCCCGACCACGGTTGGGCCGTGCTGATGGGCGGCGGCTCGTGTCCCGTGCTTCAGGTAGCCGATGAGGCCTTTCTGGCTGCCGTCCCCCTGATGGACGTGGTGCCGGTTGACACGGAAGACTATGAGATGATAGCCGGGAAGAAGCAGGGTGCCGTGCTCAATGTGCACCGTCTGACGGACATCACCGTCCCCCTCTCATCCGGCAAATACGCCGTGAAGTACATTGACCCGCAGACGTACGAAGTCTCCGTCCTCGTGGACAACGTGAAGGTGAAGGATTCCTTCCGTCTCACTGTCAAGAAGGAGGGCGTCTACTGGGTGCAGAGAAAGTAAAGGGCGGACCACGGTCCGTTCATAAGGGACGAGTGAACAGAAGCTCAAGGAGAATCATTCTCTTTGTTGTGCAGGCTCCTGTTCACTCGTCTTTTTTGTTGCCTGCCGGCAGGGTGGACGGCAGACGGACGGCAGCTCGTTGAAAAGAACATACGTCCGCTGTGCCCTAGTATGTTAAAAACGCTCCCGGAAGTAAATAAATTTCTTTCAGATAGCATGCGATATCAGGGAGAAACATTATCTTTGCCGTTTGGAAAAACTAACCAATTATTCATCCGTTAACCTTGTAAAAATGGAAAACAAGAAAAGATCTGTGCATCCGTCGGGTGCCACACAGGCCTTTTGTGGCCGTTCACTTTTTGTGTGGGGATTGTCCGCAGCATTGTTCTCTCTGCCTTTGTCCGCAAAAGCGTCGTGGGGAGGGGTAGAAGGCACTAATCCTCAGGAAGTTTTGCAAACAAAGACCGTCACCGGTCAAGTCATTGACGAGAATGGCGAGCCGATGATTGGTGTTTCCGTACTGGTAAAAGGTACGCAGGCGGGTGCCATCACCGACTTCGATGGCAATTTCAAAATCAGCGCTCCTGCCGGAGCCACCGAACTCCAACTGACTTACATGGGCTACAAGTCACAGACCGTGAAGATTACTTCCGGACCGATGCGTGTGACGATGGAGCCTGACAACCAACTGCTTGACGAAGTGGTGGTCATCGGTTACGGTACGATGAAGAAACGCGACCTGACCGGTTCCATCGTCTCTGTCAAGAGCGAAGACATTACCCTCAATCCGGGTTCGAACCCGATGGAGGCCTTGCAGGGAAAGGTGGCAGGTCTGGACATCACCCGTACGTCGGGTCAGGCCGGTGAAGGCGTCAACATGCAGTTGCGTGGTACGCGTTCGTTCACTGCGAGCGGTAACCCGACGTTCATCATCGACGGTATGCCCGGTGACTACGCTACGTTGAACCCGAACGACATCGAATCCATCGAAGTCCTGAAGGATGCTTCCTCGACAGCCGTTTATGGTGCGAGCGGTGCCAACGGTGTGGTATTGATTACGACCAAGAGCGGCAAGGAAGGCAAAATCAATGTAGACTTCAATGCTTACGTCGGTGTGAACGGATGGTCCCAGGTGCCTGAGATGCGTACGGGAGAGACCTACCTCCAGGGCATCCGCGATGCCAACCGCGCAACCGGCAACTGGACCAGTACCGCCGATGACGAACGTGTGTTGGACGCTGTGCTCGGTACAGGCTCCTACGCGCTGCACCAGCAGGGCAAGTATATCGACTGGGCGGACGAACTGCTCAAGACCGGTATCACACAGAACTACAGTGTCGCCGTGTCGGGCGGAACGGAGAAGACCAAGGCTTACTTCTCCCTGAACTTCTCCAACGAGAACGGCCAGTACCGCGACGATGAATATAAGGTGTACTCCTCCAACATGCGTATCGACCACAAGGTAAGGGAGTGGATGAGCGTCGGTGTGAACGCACAGATGTCCTACGTACACCGCAACCGGGCATACGCCAGCCTCGACCGTGCGTTGAGAAGTGAGCCGCTCGGTGAGCTGTATAACGAGGACGGCAGCTACAAAGTCAACCCGTCCGCTGGAACGCTGACCAACCTGTTGCTGAACAACAAGAGCAACTACCGCAACCAGAACCAGAACTACAAGCTCTATTTCAACCCCTATATCGAGCTGCGTCCGGTCAAGGGACTGACCATCCTCTCGCGTATCGGTGCCAACCTGAACTATTCGCGCACGAACTACTTCCAGGGCATCGGTTCTTACCAATATTATAATACGAGCGGTGCCGATGCCGTGGGCACGAATGCCAACGTCTACGCCCGCATCACGCAGTCGCGCGACTACGACTACAAGTGGGAGAACGTCATCACCTACAACTTCCAGATCAAGAACGACCACGACTTCACGCTGACTGCCGTTACCTCCTGGAACCACAACCAGCACGATGAGACGTGGCAGCAGGAGACCAACATCTCCGACAACGCCTACCTGTGGCACAACATGGGTCTCAACAACGACTACGTCACAGCCGCTTCGGACTACACCATGTCGAAGGGCTTCGGTCTGGTAGGACGTATCAACTACTCTTACAAGGGCAAGTACCTCTTCTCGGCTTCCGTCCGTCACGACGGTTCTTCGCGCCTGGCTCCGGGTAACCGCTGGGATACCTTCCCCGCCGTATCTGCCGGATGGCGTATGTCTGACGAGAAATTCATGGAGGGCACACGCAGCTGGCTCGACAACCTGAAGTGGCGTGTCGGCTGGGGTATTACCGGTACTGCCTCCATCGACCCCTATTCGTCGGCTTCCAACCTGGAAGAGTCTACCCTGAGCTTCAGTGGCGCCAACCATACCATCTACCGCTTCTCGGAGATGTACACCAACCGTGCACTGGGCTGGGAGAAGTCCTACAACACCAACATCGGTCTTGATGCTGCCTTCCTGAACAACCGCATCGACGTGTCGATGGATTACTATTTCACCAAGACCAAGGGCGTCATCTGGGAACGTCAGCTGCCCATCACCAACGGTGGTTACAACTCGTCGACCCGTTACAAGATGAACATGAACATCTGTGAGACCGAGAACCGCGGTTTCGAGATGGCATTGAACACCCGAAACATCGAGACGAAAGACTTCTCATGGAACTCCACCGTGACTTTCAACTACAACAAGGAGGAAATCAAGTCGCTCATTGACGGCGCTGCCAACAACATCACCAACGGCGACTACTCCCTCACCATCGGCGAGCCGGTGAACTCGTTCTATAACTACAAGATCGACGGCATGTGGCAGAAGGGTGAAGAGGCGGACGCCGCTGTCTTCAACTGCGCTCCCGGTGACATCAAGATCAACGTGCCCGGCCTGTACAAGGAGTCCGATGGTGTGTTCTACAAAATCGACGAAGAGACCGGTGACCGCATCTACTACAACTCCGAGAACAAGTACGCCTACAGTGATGCCGACTACCAGGTGCTGGGACACAATTCGCCCGACTGGACACTGGGCTTCCAGAATACCTTCAAATACAAGAACTTTGATCTGAGTATCTTCATGTACATGCGCTGGGGACAGATGATCAAGTACGGCATGCTCAGCTCCTATGACCCGAGAGGTATCGAGAACTTCCCGACTTACTTCAACTACTGGACGGAGGACAATCCCTCGAACGACTTCCCGGCAATCAACGCCAACAGGGAGCGTGTTTCCTACGTAGGCTATTCAGCGCTGGAGTATGTCGACGGTTCGTTCTTCAAGATCCGCAACATCACCCTGGGTTATACCCTTCCCGAGAATCTCTTGAAGAAGGCAGGCATCGGCAAGTGCCGTTTCTACGCCACCATCACCAACCCGCTGGTGGTAGCCAAGAGCCACTTGCTTGAAGACTATGACCCGGAAATGAACGGAGGCTTGAACTACCCGCTGACCAAGCAGATGGTCTTCGGTGTGAACCTCTCCTTCTAACCTCATCCATAAACATCACTAACTTAAGTTCCGTACATGCTCAAGGGGTGACGTTGACAAGGGGATAAGTTCAATTTGTCCACTTGGGCTTGCGGAAGTTGAATACACTAACATCTAAAACAATGAAACGAAACATATTTTCCAACGCATTGACTGTGGCGTTCGCAGCCTTTGCACTCGGCGCTTGCAGTCTGGATGAATACAATCCCGGTGCCGGAAGCGGCGGTGACGAGACCCGCAACTTCACAAAGTGGCAGGGCATGGTGACCTATTGCTACGAACCTCTCTATGGACAGCTCTTCTCGGCCTTCGACTACTTTGCCGTTGCCGAGGGCGGAACGGACCTCTGGCTGACTTCCAACAATCGTACGTGGGGACAGCAGGTGTTCTACTACGAGGGTCTGACCACGAATACCAACTACACGAACAAGCTGTTCAACCAGGCTTATTCGCTCATCAATACCTGTAACACTGCCATCGAGGTGGCTCCCGAAGTGGTGGGCGGTGACGAACATGCCATCCGGGTGCTCGAAGGCGAAGCCCGCTGTCTGCGTGCCTACTACTATTATATCCTCGTCTCCAACTACGGCAATGTGACGCTGAAGCTGAACAGCTCGCAGGACGGTGCCGAGATGCGTCCGCAGCGCAACACCTACGAGGAACTGTACGGACAGATGGTTGCAGACCTGAAGCTGGCAGCCGAATACCTTGACGTGGAACCGCTGAACGGTGACTATGCCCGTTGCACTAAGAAAACGGCTCTCGGCCTTCTGGCCCGTGTCTATGCACAGGGAGCAGGCGAGGGGTTGAGCGAAGACGGCGTGTCCTACTGGCAACGTGCCAAGGAGGTAGCGGAAGACCTGATTGCCAACGCCTCCACTTATGGTGCCCGTCTCTATGACGATGTAGCCGAGGTTTGGGCAGCAGCCAACAACAAGTCCAACGATGAGGCACTCTTCATCGCTTCCGCTCCGAGTACGAAGGTGGCTACTTCTGCCAACTATGCGCAGTCGAACATCTTCTCCTACATGTATCCCAAGCCCAACAACCTCAACGATATCTACCTGGTGAAGGACAATGCGAACTACTACCTGGGCCGTGTGAACAACAACATCCTCGCTCCGTCCAAGTATCTTATCGACCTGTTCGACGCCGACTATGACAAGCGTTGGGAGGTGACCTTCATGACTGCCTACGGTAACCCGACACTGAAGCAGACAACCTGGTATCCGTCCGATTATGAGGACAAGACCGTAACCCTGGACGAGGAACTGTGCGAGAAGTACGGCATCGACCAACGTCATGTGGGCAAGAAGATTTATCCGTATGCCGACGGCAACATGACTACCGGCACCTGGAACCAATGGCCGCACAAGATCTGGCCGCGTGGCGACCACTCCGGTGACATCACCGTGCTGCAGGATGTAGACAACGTGTACTATACGCCCTATCCGTTGGATGTGGACGAAGACCGCTTCGTGATTTACCTGTCGAAAGACCCGCTGATAGCCGAAGAGAAGGCTGAACGTGCCTACGTCTGTGTGAATATCGACGACCTGTTCGATGAGGAAGGCAAATACGTGGAGGTTGCGTTTGATGGGACCAATACGTACCAGCTCTATCCGGGCTTCAACAAGCTCAACTGGTGCTTTGACGGTGCCTACACGAGCAACCTGCAACGTAAGGTGGGTGATACCTTCATCATGCGTCTGGCTGAGGTTTACCTCATTGCCGCCGAGGCAAATGCCATGTTGGGTGACGGTGCCCGTGCAGCCCAGTACCTGAATCCGCTCCGTCAGCGTGCCTGTCGCAATGCCGAAGACTTCGAGGCACACATGCGTCTGACGACCGCAACCGAGCAGGATGTGCTCGACGAGTATGCCCGTGAGTTGTGCGGTGAGTTCAACCGTTGGGCATTGCTCAAGCGTCACCACGCCTTTGAGTCCCAGCTTGCCAAAGGCAATCCCCGTGCCGCCCGTTCGTTCACCGAGAAGAACTACTTGCGTCCCATCTCTTACGACTTCTTGAACCAGATCGAGAACTCTGCCGAGTATGGCAACAACGGCTATTGATTGAACTGACCGGCTATCCGCTTTCCGGTTAGCTGCTACAGATACATGAAAAGGTCAGGACTGTATGATGCGGTCCTGACCTTTTCAGTTGTATCTGCCCCGAAGAGGCATAAAAAAGGACGCCCCTGTTCTTTTGCGGGAACAGGAGCGTCCGGATATGGTGAATGTGTGCAGGGATTACTTGTTCAAAGCCAGAGCCACGTTTACGGCACAAGCTACAGTACATCCTACCATCGGGTTGTTGCCGATGCCGAGGAAGCCCATCATTTCTACGTGGGCAGGAACGGATGAAGAACCTGCGAACTGAGCGTCGGAGTGCATACGGCCGAGTGTATCGGTCATACCGTAAGAAGCAGGACCGGCAGCCATGTTGTCCGGGTGCAAGGTACGTCCCGTACCACCACCGGAAGCTACAGAGAAGTAGGGTTTGCCGGCGAGGACACGCTCTTTCTTGTAGGTACCGGCAACCGGGTGCTGGAAGCGGGTCGGGTTGGTAGAGTTACCGGTGATGGAAACGTCTACGTTCTCCTTCCACATGATGGCAACACCTTCGCGCACGTCGTCAGCGCCATAGCATTTCACCTTGGCACGCGGACCGTCGGAGTAAGCGATTTCGTTTACCACCTTCAGTTCGCCGGTATAGTAGTCGAATTGAGTCTGAACATAGGTGAAGCCGTTGATGCGTGAGATAATCATGGCAGCATCCTTACCCAAACCGTTCAAGATGCAGCGCAAGGGGTTCTTGCGAACCTTGTTTGCCATTTCGGCAATCTTGATGGCACCTTCGGCAGCAGCGAATGACTCGTGGCCTGCGAGGAACGCAAAGCATTGGGTCTCTTCGCGAAGCAGACGGGCAGCCAGGTTTCCGTGACCCAGACCAACCTTACGGTCGTCGGCAACAGAACCGGGGATGCAGAATGCCTGCAGACCGATACCGATGGCTTCAGCAGCGTCGGCAGCGTTCTTGCAGCCTTTCTTCAGGGCGATGGCACAACCTACCACGTAAGCCCATTTTGCGTTTTCGAAGCAGATACCTTGTGTCTCTTGGCAAGTCAGGTACGGGTCGAGACCGGCAGCGTCACAGATTGCGTTAGCTTCTTCGATGTCTTTGATGCCGTTTTCGTTCAAAGCAGCCAGAATTTGCTTCATACGGCGATCTTGGCTTTCAAATTGTACTGGTCTAATCATAATCTGTGTCCTCCTTTATTCTTTACGTGGGTCAATATATTTAACTGCGCCTTGTTCGGGCTTGAAGCGTCCGTAAGTGCCTGTCACAGCTTTCAGTGCTTCGTTGGCGTCAACGCCTTTCTTCACTTGTTCCATGAATTTGCCCATGTGTACAAATTCATAGCCGATCACCTGGTCGTCCTTGTCGAGCGCCATACGGGTGATATAGCCTTCGGTCAGTTCCAGGTAACGGGTTCCTTTCACTTTCGTACCATAGAGCGTACCTACCTGGCTGCGGAGACCTTTACCGAGGTCTTCCAGACCGGCACCAATCATCAGACCGCCTTCAGAGAAAGCTGACTGGGTACGTCCATAAACGATTTGGAGGAACAATTCACGCATAGCTGTATTGATGGCATCGCATACGAGGTCGGTGTTCAAGGCTTCGAGGATGGTTTTGCCCGGCAGGATTTCAGAAGCCATGGCAGCCGAGTGGGTCATACCGGAGCAGCCGATGGTCTCTACCAGACACTCTTCGATAACGCCGTTCTTAACATTCAGAGTCAGTTTACATGCACCTTGCTGGGGAGCGCACCAACCCACACCGTGTGTCAAACCGGAAATATCAACGATTTCTTTCGCTTTTACCCATTTTCCTTCTTCAGGAATAGGAGCCGGTCCGTGGTTGGGACCTTTCTTTACAACACACATGTGTTCTACTTCGTGTGAATAAGTCATATCAATTACGTTTTATAGAATAGAAAATAGTTGTAACCACAATTCTTTGTCGAAAGGCTGCTGAACCTCCCATTTTTTTCCGTCTGCAAAATTACGGTTTATATTCATCTCCTGCAATAAGGAACGTCGTTGTTTTCACGAATTTTATTAGGATTTGTCCGGCGGAAGGGGCAATCTGAGAACAAGTTGATTTCCGGTTGGGGCAGGAGGGTGTCACGACCGAACTTATCGCTTCGGAATGGAGCCGTGTTTGGAAGAAACAGCCTATCTTTGCAAGCTGAAAAACGATAGGACTATGCTTCAATTTCTCAAGAACTGGACTTTGCCTGTGGCTATGCTGGCAGGTGTCCTGTGTTATTTCTTTTTTGCGAATGTCCCCCTGGTGGCTCCGCTCAAGCCTTTCATTCTGGTCTCGGTCGACGTGCTTACGCCGCTGCTTATTTTCGCCCAGCTGTTGCTGACGTTCTGTAAGATTGACCTGCGCGACCTGATGCCTGTGAAGTGGCACCTGTGGCTGTTGCTGTTCCAGCTGTTTGCCTGTCTGGGGCTTGCTGCCATCCTGTTGTTCTGTTCCATGAGTGAGACCTACCGGGAGGTGTTCGAGGGAGCCATGGTGTGCTTTATTTGTCCGACGGCTACGGCAGCGGCTGTCATCACCGGCAAGCTGGGTGGTAATGCGGCGAGTCTGACGACCTATACACTGCTGTCCAATCTGCTTGCCGCCATCGTGGTCCCGTTGGTCTTTCCGTTGGTGGAACCCCACGAGGGGTTGTCGTTCTTTGTGGCTTTCCTGAAGATTCTGAGCAAGGTATTCCCCTTGTTGCTTTGTCCGTTCATCCTGGCAGTGCTGCTTCGCTGGTGGCTGCCGAGGGTACATCACTGGCTTGCCACGGTCAGCAATGCGGCTTTCTATATCTGGGGCATCTCGTTGGCCATCGTCTGTGGACAGACCGCACGCTCACTGGTCAACAGCGACGCACCGGTCTTTGTCGAGTGGCTGGTGGCTCTGGCTGCGTTGGTCGCCTGCTGCCTGCAGTTTTTCCTGGGCAAGCGTATCGGAGCCTGTTACGGCGAACGCATCAGTGGCGGTCAGGCACTCGGGCAGAAGAACACCGTGCTTGCCATCTGGATGGCATATACCTACCTGAATCCGCTCTCTTCGGTTGCCCCCGGCGGATATGTGCTGTGGCAGAACATCATCAACTCCTGGCAGTTGTGGAAGAAGCGCCGGCGCGATGAGGCTGCCCGGCTCCGTTAGTCGGGAGAAAAGCTGCCGGCGGACGGCCTGCTGCAAATACATGGATGTGGGTATTGGTTCATATGTCACCTTTCTGTACTTTTGCGCCCATGATATTTACCGAGTAATAACCTGACCGAAAATACTGACAAAATGAACGATAATGTTGCACTCGCACTGGGAATGACCCTGATTGCAGGCCTTTCCACCGGCATAGGCAGCCTGATAGCCTTCTTTGCCAAACGGACCAATACCCGATTTCTTTCAGCCGCACTGGGACTTTCAGCCGGTGTGATGATTTATGTTTCCTTCATGGAGCTGATGCCGCAGTCGGTGCTCGCATTGAGCGGCATCTATCCCGGGAGGCTGCCGCAGGTCTACATGTTGCTGGCTTTCTTTGCCGGCATCGGGCTGATTGCCCTCATCGACCGTCTGGTACCTGCCGACGAGAACCCCCACGAGATACACACGGACTCCGATTACGGGCAGACCCGCCGCTTGAAACGTACGGGCATCCTGATGGCGCTGGCCATCGGCATCCACAACTTTCCGGAGGGACTGGCGACCTTTGCGTCGGCACTGACGAACATTGACATCGCCCTGCCCATCGTGTTTGCCATTGCCATCCACAACATCCCGGAGGGCATTGCCGTGTCAGTCCCCATCTTTCATTCCACCGGAAGCCGGAAGAAGGCATTCTGGTACTCGTTCCTTTCCGGCATGGCAGAGCCTGTTGGCGCCCTGGTCGGCTTCCTGTTCCTGCAACCGTTCTGGACTCCGACGCTCAATGCGTTGCTGCTGTCCTTCGTCTCGGGCATCATGGTCTATATCTCGTTTGACGAACTCTTGCCCGGTACTGAGAAATACGGTCACCACCATCTGGGTGTCGGCGGCATCGTGGCAGGCATGGCCATCATGGCGATGAGCCTATTGCTGCTCTAAGCGGTGATTGCCGGTTATTGGAGAAAGAATACAAAAGAGGCGCAGAGATGCGGGAGGATGAGGACTCCCGGTATCTCTGCGCCTCAGTCTTATTGTGGTTCTTCAGGGTAACGGTGGTTGTTATCCCTTCAGCTTTTCGATGCTTTCCTTGAGTGCGGCAATCTTGCTTTCAGCGTCAGCCTGCTTCTTGCGTTCCATCTCGATGACCTTTGCCGGGGCATTGTTGACGAACTTCTCGTTGCCCAGCTTTTTGAGGACACTCTGCAGGAAGCCCTCCTGATAGGTCAGGTCTGCCTCCAGCTTCTTCAGCTCTTCTTCCACATCAATCATGCCGAGCAGCGGAATAAAGTATTCCGTGGTGCCCACGAGGAAGGAAGCAGCATTGTCCGGTTTCTCGTTGGGGATGCTGATTCCGGTCAGGTTGCCCAGCTTGATGAGCACAGCCTTGAATTGGTCCACGAGGTTGTCTTCACCCATGACGAGCAGACCGAGCTGCTGCTTGGGGGAGATGTTCTTTTGCGCACGGACGTTGCGTACATTCGTCACCACCTCTTTCATGTGTTCCATACCGTTGATGATGGCTTGGGCTTCTGCCCGGTCGGTCTGTTCGTGGCGGTTGATTTGTGCCGTCATGATGCTTTCTCCCGGTTTGCGTTCAGCCAGGTGTTGCCACAGCTCCTCGGTGATGAACGGCATGAAGGGGTGGAGCAACGTCAGCAACTCCTCGAAGAAGGCGAGGGTCTGCTCGTAGGTCCGGCGGTCAATGGGTTCCCCGTAGGCAGGCTTCACCAGCTCCAGGTACCAGCTGGAGAATTCGTCCCAGAACAGCTTGTAGACAGCCATCAGTGCTTCGCTCAGGCGGTATTTGCCGAAGAGGTCATCCACCTCGGCACCCGTCTTTGCCAGCAGACTGTCAAACCAGCGGGTCGCGATGGCGGCAGATTCAGGCTGTTCCTTGTCGGCTACCTGCCAGCCTTTCACGAGGCGGAAGGCATTCCATATCTTGTTGTTGAAGTTGCGTCCCTGTTCGCAGAGCGAGTCGTCGAAGAGGATATCATTGCCCGCAGGAGCCGAGAGCATCATACCCATACGTACACCGTCGGCACCGTAACGTTCGATGAGTTCCAACGGGTCGGGCGAGTTGCCGAGCGACTTGGACATCTTGCGTCCCAGCTTGTCGCGCACGATACCGGTGAAGTAGACATTCTTGAACGGCATCTTGCCTTCATACTCATAGCCCGCCATAATCATGCGTGCCACCCAGAAGAAGATGATGTCCGGTCCCGTCACCAGGTCCGAGGTGGGGTAGTAGTAGCTGATTTCCTCATTGCCCGGATGGTTGATGCCGTCGAACAGCGAGATGGGCCACAGCCAGGAGGAGAACCAGGTGTCGAGGCAGTCTTCATCCTGACGGAGGTCGGCAAGGGTCAGTCCGGCATTGCCGGTCTTCTCCTTGGCGAGGGCAAGTGCCTCTTCGGCAGTCTCAGCCACGACGAAGCCACCTTGGGGCAGGAAATAGGCAGGGATGCGGTGTCCCCACCACAGCTGGCGGCTGATGCACCAGTCCTTGATGTTCTCCATCCAATATTTATAGGTGTTCTTGTATTTGGCAGGATAGAACTTGATGTCGTCGTTCATCACCGCTTCGAGAGCCGGCTTGGCGAGATGTTCCATCTTCAGGAACCACTGCATGGAGAGCTTCGGTTCGATGGGCACACCGGTACGTTCAGAGCAACCCACCTTGTTGGTGTAGGCTTCCACTTTCTCCAGCAGACCGGCGTCGGCGAGGTCCTTTTCAATCTGCTTGCGTACGTCGAAGCGGTCCATGCCGACGTAGAGTCCCGCAGCCTCGCTCAGCGTACCATTGTCATTGAAGATGTCGATGCTGGGCAGGTTGTGTTTCTCGCCGAGCATGTAGTCGTTCACATCGTGCGCCGGAGTCACCTTCAGACAGCCCGTACCGAACTCGATGTCCACGTATTCATCCTCAATCACCGGGATGACACGTCCCACGAGGGGTACAATCACCTTCTTGCCCTTCAGCCAGGCATTCTTCGGGTCGTTCGGGTTGATACACATGGCGGTGTCGCCCATGATGGTCTCGGGACGGGTGGTGGCAACGATGGCATAGCGTCCTTCTGCGTCCCCGTCCACTTTGTAGCGGAGGTAGTACAGCTTGCTGTGCTCTTCCTTGTAGACCACCTCTTCATCGCTCAGGGCCGTGAGGGCTTTCGGGTCCCAGTTGACCATGCGGACGCCTCGGTAGATAAGTCCCTTGTTGTAGAGGTCGACAAAGACCTTGATGACACTCCGGCTGCGCTCTTCATCCATGGTGAAGGCGGTGCGGTCCCAGTCGCAGGACGCACCCAGCTTGCGGAGCTGTTTCAGGATGATGCCTCCGTGCTCCTCGGTCCATGCCCAGGCATGTTTGAGGAACTCTTCGCGGGTGAGGTCCGTCTTCTTGATACCCTCCTGGGCAAGTTTGTTCACCACCTTGGCTTCGGTAGCGATGGAGGCGTGGTCCGTTCCCGGCACCCAGCAGGCATTCTTGCCCATCATGCGGGCACGGCGAACCAGAATATCTTGAATGGTATTGTTAAGCATGTGTCCCATGTGGAGCACGCCGGTGACGTTGGGCGGCGGGATGACGACGGTGTAAGGCTCACGACCGTCAGGTTTCGAACTGAAAAGCTTGTTGTCCAGCCAATACTGGTACCATTTCCCTTCCACGTCAGCGGGATTGTACTTACTTGCTAATTCCATTGTTGTTATGCGTATTGTTTATGATCGTGTATTCATTGAACAGGTTGCAAAAGTACTAAAAATGGGGTGTATCGTTTTCATCGGCAGGTAGAAAAAATCACGAATGGGCTAAAAAAGGCTCTGTATATACAGACTTTTTGGAAAAAAATATCCATTTCCGGCAATTGCCGATATTGGATGCCTTTTTATTTGCGCCTGACTGTTCTTTACCTATATATTTGCCCCATTACAAACTTTAAACCATATAATATCATGAAATTATTTCAACTGATTGGCTGTGTGCTGTTAAGCATGGCTAGCGTGGCATTTGCATCATGCGACGATGATGAGGACATGGTTCTTCAACCTACGCAAGCTGAAATTATGATTAAGTACCTTCAGGAACATAGGATTCTGCGGGTGGAGGTTGTTTGTGAATCCATGGGATTTGAATCTACTCCCAATAATGAGTCGACTTCGTATCGGATAGAGAATCCGTTTATTGTGATTACGTATCGTCCGGATTTCAGCTGCAAGTTTAACCTTAATAATTTGATAGGTTATAAGGATCTTGGTGATTATGTTATCTTATATTTTAATTAAAATCCTAGTATCATGAGTGAACCGTCCGACCGGGGCAGAATTACCGGACACTCAAAAAGAGGAGGCTGACCCTTGCCATCAGGCAAAGAGCCAGCCTCCCATAGTTACGAAACGATGTAAGATGTTTTTTTAGAACTTGTAGCCGATAGTGATGTGGGCAGCTATGTTGTGGATTTTGGAATCCTTATCAAATTCCACGTCAGCAACTTCCATGTTAGGCTGGTCGTTGTCCTTACCAGAGGGAGCAATGTTGGCCAAACCGAAGTTGGCGTCGATGCCTGCAATGAACTTGCCAAATTCGAAGGCAACGCCTACGCCCAGACCGCAGTCGAAGCGTTTGAGAGCGTCTTTACCGAAGGTGTTTATTTTCGTCTTCTCTTCACCTGCTTCAAACTTGTATTTTCCGTTTAACCCGTAGGCGAGGTAAGGACCGGCATTGAGTACCACGTTGGTTGAAGGCAGTGAGATGCGATAGGCAGCCATGATGGGCAATTCCAGGTAGTTGGCATTTATGGTCTGCTTTAATGTGAATAGCGTTCCTTCTATATTCTCACCGATGCTGCTGGTCGTTCCTTTGCGGACGAAGAAGAGGTCCGGATGCAGTTCCCAGTGTCCTCCCAGACCGATATTCATGCCTACACCGACTTTGTAAGAGAAGAGGGGGTCGCCGTTGGCATCTCCAGTGAAATTGGCAAAGCCCACACCGGCTTTCGCGTGAAAATTGATGTCCTGGGAAAAGCTTATGACCACTCCCATGAGGACAAATAAAGTGAAGGCCAGGATCTTTTTCATTGTTTAAAGGTTTTGGTTTGTCAGTCCGCAAAGCTAGGAGTTATTTAATAGACTGCAACACTCCTTGACGGTGCCTTCCTGACTCTTTCGGTTTTCTGTTATCCTTTTTTGAATCAGTGGTGTAAAAACTTATGTAAAAAAGCTGGTGGGGGGGGGTAAAATGGATATATCGCTAAAGTCCCGCTTGTGGGCTGATGTGAAAGTAATAGTTTTTCGCTGTATGGCGTTCGTTTCCTTTGGCAGTAAAATGAAGTATTAAAAAAAAACGTAAAAGGGGAAAGGAATATTCCCTTTATCCTCCAAAACGACTTTTCCCCTTCCGGATGGAACCGGTAAAGCGGTAATATCATTACCTTTGCAAGGATTCAGTTAAACCCTCGTCAACAAAAACAACAACGATGCATACACGACAAGAACAATTGGAAGCATTCGGACGCTTCCTGGACATACTCGACGAACTGCGTGTGAAGTGTCCGTGGGACAAGAAACAGACCAACGAAAGTCTGCGCCCCAATACCATCGAAGAAGTCTATGAACTCTGTGATGCCCTGATGAAGGACGACCCCAAGAACATCTGCAAGGAGCTGGGCGATGTCCTGCTGCACGTGGCATTCTATGCGAAGATAGGCTCTGAAAAGGGACAGTTTGACATCAAGGACGTCTGCGACCGTCTGAGTGACAAGCTGGTCTTCCGCCATCCCCACGTGTTCGGAGAAGTGAAGGCGGACACTGCCGAACAGGTGTCGGAGAACTGGGAGCAGATCAAGCTGAAGGAGAAGGACGGCAACAAGAGTGTCCTCAGCGGAGTGCCCGACGCGCTGCCCTCGCTCATCAAGGCCTACCGCATCCAGGACAAGGCACGCAACGTCGGCTTTGACTGGGAAGAGCGCGAACAGGTGTGGGGCAAGGTGAAGGAGGAAATCAGCGAGTTTGAAGCCGAAGTGGCTGACATGGACAAGGAGAAGGCGGAAGCGGAGTTCGGCGACGTCCTCTTCAGCCTCATTAATGCCGCGCGGCTGTACAAGATCAATCCGGACAACGCCCTGGAACGTACGAACCAGAAGTTCATCAGCCGTTTCAACTACCTGGAGGAACATACCCTGAAGGCAGGACGGAAGCTCACCGACATGACCCTTGCCGAGATGGATGCCATCTGGGAGGAGGCGAAAAAGAACGAAAAGTGAGGGCAGGAGAGGGGAGGGACAGCCGTTTCCTTCCCTTCTGTGCTTGCAAACTCAAGGTAGCAAACATTTGTCAGAAAGGTTGCAGGAGGCATCAAACTGAAGGAATTTTCAAGAAAAGAACGGAATATTTGCAACTTTTGTGGTCCTTCCTTTCACATTCTTTGCTACTTTTGTGCCGACGATAAACAAACGAGAATCAATCATTCATCAATTTTAATAACAATTACACTATGGTAAGTTATAAAGAATTGGGCCTTGTGAACACAAGAGACATGTTTGCACGCGCCATCAAAGGTGGTTATGCAATCCCTGCTTTCAACTTCAACAACATGGAGCAGATGCAGGCCATCATCCAAGCTTCAGTAGAAACCAAGTCACCGGTCATCCTGCAAGTGTCAAAAGGTGCACGTAACTACGCCAACCAGACCTTGCTCCGCTACATGGCTGAAGGTGCCGTTCAATATGCCAAGGAACTGGGATGTGAACATCCTGAAATCGTGCTCCACCTCGACCACGGAGATTCGTTCGAACTCTGCAAGAGCTGCGTGGACCTGGGCTTCTCTTCCGTCATGATCGACGGCTCACACCTGCCGTATGACGAGAATGTGGAACTGACCCGTCGCGTGGTGGAATACGCACACAAGTATGATGTCACCGTAGAAGGTGAGCTGGGCGTGCTTGCCGGTGTGGAAGACGAGGTGGTTGCCGAACATCACACTTACACCCGTCCTGAAGAAGTGGTTGACTTCACCACGAAGACCGGTTGCGACAGCTTGGCTATCTCCATCGGTACCTCACACGGTGCATACAAGTTCAAACCCGAGCAGTGCCACGTTGACCCCGCTACCGGACGTCTCGTTCCTCCTCCCTTGGCATTCGATGTACTCGACGGTGTCATGAAGGAGTTGCCGGGCTTCCCCATCGTGCTCCACGGTTCTTCTTCCGTTCCCCAGGAATATGTTGACATGATCAACCAGTTCGGTGGCAAGCTCGAAGCAGCCATCGGTATCCCCGAAGACGAGCTCCGCAAGGCAGCCAAGTCCGCAGTTTGCAAGATCAACATCGACTCCGACAGCCGTCTGGCGATGACTGCTGCCATCCGCAAGGTATTGGCTGAGAAACCTGCCGAGTTTGACCCGCGCAAGTACCTCGGTCCGGCTCGCGACGAGATGAAGAAGCTCTACATGCACAAGATCGTGAATGTGTTGGGCTCTAACGACAAATTGGCGAAGTAACAATTTAATTTCCAAGTCTCTCCCGATTCCTTCCCTGCGGAGGAACGTGTATAGATAAGGGCGCGAATCAGGCAGAACCGTGAACGGTCTGCGTGGTTCGCGCTTTCGTTTTCTACCAAGTTTATTCCTGCTTGTATGATATTTGGATATAATGTGTAATGTGTCATAAATTCGTTCGGTCATTTGTGACGGAATCCCACAATGACGTCCGATATAAATAATGTAGGGGCGACCCGACCGGTCGCCCCTACATTCGATTACATTCCATCAACTTGTTTATCCGTTTGGGCTTCAGCTATCAAACCCCCTGTTTCGTCATTGTGCTCAACTGTTGAGGCAGGTAATGGGAACCACGAAAATCCCGTCGGGGCGGCGATAGGCGTATGGACCGACGGCTGTTAGGACCATCAGGAAGGCAGGTTGGGGCATGCGGGTGTGGTCGATTGTTTCAGCCAGCTGTTTCATGGAGTCTGCCGCCTCTTCGATGGCTTTCTCTCCTCCCAATTTGATTTCAATCAAGGCATACGTCCCGTTGCGGCGGTGCAGGACCGTGTCACATTCCAGCCCGGAACTGTCGCGGTAATGATACAGACGTCCGTCCAGCACGTCTGCAAAAATACGGAGGTCACGGACGGCAAGGTCTTCAAAGAACAGTCCGAAAGACTCCAGGTCATTCATCAGGTCTTTGGGACCCAGGCCCAAGGCTGCCGTGCCGATGCTCGGGTCCACAAAGTGGCGGGTGTCACTCGTACGGATTGCCGCCTTGCTGCGTATATTCGGATTCCATGCCTCCAGGTCCTCAATGACGAACAACCGTTTGAGTGCCTTGATGTAATCCGCTACCGTGTCTTCATCCAACGTCTGCGAATCATTGGACAACATGTCCGCCTTGATGGTTGCATAAGAGATCTGTTGGGAAATGTGCCGGGCATACGAACGCAGGAGCAGGCGTGCCCGGTCTGCATTCCGTTTGACACCATCGACGCGTTGGATGTCCCTTTCCACGACCGAATCGAAATAATCCAGTGCTTGGTCCAAGGCAATCTCACCCTCCAGCAAGGTGGCTTGCGGCCATCCCCCACGGCAGGTATAGTAGGCAATATCCTCCAGTCCCTTCTGATTGACTTGTGGCTTTAGAGGCTCACCTTCGAACAGTTTTGTCAGACTGACGCTGCCTGTCGACTCCCCCGATTCAAGCAGGCTCATGGGGCGCATCTTGATGCGTGCAAATCTGCCAGTCCCGCTGTGGATGGTACTTTCAGCATCTGGAAGGACCGATGAACCGGTCAGGATGAATTGCGAAAAGTCTCCCCGTCGGTCTACTTCGCTCCGTATGGTATCCCATAGCGGTGGAATGGTTTGCCATTCGTCTATCAAGCGTGGTGTATCTCCTTCCAGCAAGGTGATAGGGCTGAGCTCCATCATTTGCAGACTTTGCCGCAGTACGTTGCTGTCTCCGAGATTGAGCATACTCTTGGCCTGCTGTTTGGCTGTTGTGGTTTTGCCGCACCATTTGGGGCCTTCAATCAGAACAGCACCCTTACCTGCCATTTTCCGTGCCAACAATTTATCTGCAATTCTAGGTTTATAGGCTACCATATTTTATTGTTCTTAGTCTTAGGCAAAGATATATCTTATGATTTTAATATCCAATGTTTTATTTATAAATTCGGTCATTTATGGTGATTTTGTTCGGTCGTTTGTAGTGAATTTATTCGGCTATTTGTGATGGTTTTGTTCGGTCATTTGTGGAGGAATCCTGTCATAGCGTCCAATAATAAGTTAATGTAGGGGCGACCGGTCTGATCGCCCGGTCCAATCACGCCTGTTCAAATCCATCCCAATCACACCTGTTCTCATTTCGTCCGTCCCACCATTTCCTCCCTTTCAATATTCCCACCCATCAAGAACAACTGCCCTTCGGCATGTGTATCGGGCGATCCGACCGATTGCCCCTACCTTTCGGGGATGATTTCATTCGCTTGTTTGCAGAAGGAATCCTGTATTGAATAAGCGATTGACAGAGAAAGTAAATACAAAAATATTTGTAATCCAAGTAGCAAAGCTGTAACTTTGCATCAACAATTTCCGCCACGCCTCTTTACAATGCGTACCAGGGCGGAACTTTTTTTATATATTTATGGTAACTCAGATTGTATCATCTCAATATGGTGCATTTTGGTTTGCTGATAAATCCTGTATGTAGTATAGCGTCCAATAATAAATAATGTAGGGGCGACCGGTCTGGTCGCCCGGTCCAATCACACCCGTCCAAATCCATCCCAATCACGCCTGTTCCCAATTCGCCTGTTCCACCATTTCCTCCCTTCCACCATTCCCATCCATCAAGAACAACTGCCCTTCGGCATGTGTATCGGGCGACCCGACCGGTCGCCCCTACATTTTTGGGGGATGATTGGACATCACACTGCCGGAAGTTATCAGTTGTCAATCAAAACGCCGCTTTCCCTTTACAAATGCACGAGAAATGCCGTTTTCTTCTAACGCGTATTTGATGAAATTCGGAACAAATAGCGTGCAATCACAAAGAAAGGTTAATGAAAATGCCGGAAAAGGACTCCTATTTTAGAAAACTATACATTTCATTTTCGAAATACTTACATTTTGAGGCTCAAACAATATTGTTTCACGTGCGAAACACAAGTGTTTGACGAGTCAAACAATATAGTTTCACTTCCCAAACAATATTGTTTCATCCGTGGAAGTCAAATGTTCGGAGAATGAAAGGCAAAAACTCCGGGTTTCGTTCGCTGGAAGATGAGGCGTGTCAATAAATCGGAAGGTATCATCATGTGTGCTGTGTGGGAATCCTGCTGTCGCATGGGAAGGATGTTGCTCTTAGGTTGTGTCGGGATGATAACGCTTGGAACGAATCTGTGTTAATGTGTATTTTGCGAATTGCCTGAGAAGGGCCTCGGAATCCACCCAATCGTATTTTGGTGCGAGGAAGGGCACTGTGGAGTCCTTCGTTTGACATTTTGTCAAAACACCTCTTCGGCGGTCAATGGCAGCCGTCTCTCTTGACAATGGACGACGGATAATGGACAATAATCCCCAGGCGTGGGGCGGAATCCTCCCTTCCTCATGGATGCCCGGTGGCGGGAACAGCTTGGGAATGTCTGTAGGAAGCCGTCCGTCTACTGGAAGGAGGGGAAATCATGCATTTGGATGCATTTGTACATGGATGTATTTTATAATTCGCTAATAAACAGTGAAATGATGTCTTCAGATGTACATTGATGTTCGTCGACTGTACGCGCTATTCTCTCTAATTTTGCAACGAAAACAAATTCCGTGCTCGTGCGGTCCTAAATATACGCAACAGGGACGGGATTTAAAAGTGATACGTAAGACAACTAGCATTTATAAAACAACAATGCACCGTATGATAAAGAGATCTTCAACACTTCTCATCTATCGCGTACTCGCGTGTATGATACTGTTGCTGTGTATGACCCCCGCCATCCGTGCACAGAAAGTGGCTGTAAAGACCAACTTGCTCTATAATGCAACGACGACTCCCAACATCGGGGCGGAGTTGCAGACGGGGAGGCACACTTCGTTGCAGGTAATCTATGGACTCAACCCCTGGAAATCGACCGATAGCGAACGGCTGATGCGCCACTGGGTAGTCAATCCCGAATTCCGTTACTGGTTCTGCCGTCCCATGATGGGACACTTCGTCGGTGTCGACGCACTGGGCGGAGAATACCGTGTGCAGGGCATCCACCTCCCCTTCGGCATGTTCCCTTCGCTGAAGGACAACCGCTACGTGGGCTGGTATGCCGGAGGCGGCATCGCCTATGGCTATGCGTTTCCACTGAGCAAGCACTGGAACGTGGAGGCTGCCATCGGCGTGGGCTATGTCTATACGCAGTACAAGAAGTATGAGTGTGAACGTTGTGGCGCACTCCTCGGACGCGACCACAAGAATTATGTAGGCCCGACGAAGGCCGCTATCAACCTGGTGTATGTTTTCTAACCCCATACCCTGAACCATTATGAAAACGAAGAATGTTTTTCTCACTTTCATCCTTGCGATGGTATGCCTGCCCCTTGCGGCAGGCACACCTCGTGTGGATATACGCAAGCTCACCGCACGCTCCAACTCCGGAAAGCTGGTCGTGTCGATGGAGTTTGTGCTGGACGAACTGGATTTGAAGGCTGACCAGCTCATGGCTTTCCAGCCGGTCATCACCTCTGCCGACGGAAGCCGGGAGATGCCCCTGACGCCTTTCCTCGTCACGGGACGCCGCGCCCACATCTACCACGAACGGGCAGGAAGTGATGCCTATCCCGATGCGGTCGAGATGCGTCGACGGAACGGCACGGCACAGACGTATGCCTACACTGATGTGGCTGTCTACCAGCCTTGGATGAAGGGTGCCACGCTCGCCGTGATGCAGGACCTCTGTGCCTGCGGCGACAAGCTGGAGCAGGCGACTGCCCAGACAGTCCGCATCGACTACGACCCGTTCGACGAGGTGCAGTATGCGTTTGTGACGCCGAAGGTGGAACAGCCGAAGGTGCGCGAAGAACGGGGCAGTGCCTTCCTTGACTTCCGTGTGAACCGGACGGAGATTGACCCGCAATACCGCAAGAACCCGGAGGAACTTGCCAAAATCATCCGTACGATTGACTTGGTGAAGAATGATACGAACGTGCTGATTTCGAACATTGATATTCATGGGTTCGCTTCGCCTGAGGGTAGCTATGCCAACAACGTACGTCTGGCAAAGGAACGTTCGAATGCGTTGAAGGACTACGTGCGTGTGTTGCACCGGCTGCCTGACAACCTGTTCCGGGTGGAGTTCACGGCTGAAGACTGGGACGGGCTGCGCCGTTGGGTGGAGGCTTCCGACCTTCCGATGCGCGGTGATTTGCTGGCACGGATTGATGCGAAGGGTGAGCCTGACACGAAGGAGGCAGGAATCCGCCAACGTTATCCCGAGGTCTACCGTCGTCTGTTGTCGGAGGTCTATCCGGGACTGCGCCATGCTGACTACCGGGTGGAATACGTTGTGAAACCATTCACTGTGGAAGAGGCCCGGAGGGTGTTCCGTACGAAGCCCAAACAGCTTTCATTGAACGAGCTTTTCCTGTTGGGCAACAGCTATGAGCAGGGTTCGGATGCCTACAACGAGGTGTTTGAGACGGCTGTGCGGATGTTCCCCACTGACGAGACTGCCAACCTGAATGCTGCGAACATCGCCTTGTCGCGAAGGGATGTCGCGTCTGCCGAGAAGTTCCTTGCGAAGGCGGGCAACAGTCCGGCGGCTGTGCATGCCCGCGGTCTGCTGGCAATCCTGAAAGGGGATTACGACACTGCCCGTCAGTTGCTTGGGCAGGCTGCTGCAAGCGGAATGGCGGAGGCACAACATAACTTGGATTTACTAAAGAGTATATACTAATCAAACTAAAAACAACGACTAATTTTATGAAGGTATTGAACAACTTCAAATGGATGGCGGCTGCAATGCTGGTGGCAATGACAGCTGCATGTAGCGATAGCGATATTGCTACGCAGGACTCTGTCCCTACTCCGGGATTCAATGAGAAGGGGGAAGGATTTATGGCTGTCAGCATCAGCCTGCCTTCGATTGACGGTACACGTGCTGCTAGCACCGAACCTGAATATGTGGATGGCGAACTCTATGAATATGAGGTGAAGAATGCCACCTTGCTCCTTTTCAACGGTGCGGACGAGGCTAGTGCCAAGCTGCACTCGGCTTACGACATCTCGGGCACTTTCCCCGCAGCCAATGTGAACAACCAGATCACGACACAGCGCAGCATCGTGCAGCTGGCTAACAAGAACGGTCTGACCGGTAACATCTATGCCTATGTAATCCTGAACAACCAAGGTCTGTTCACACTGGAAGCTCAGGCAAACAACGGCTCCGGTACGGTATACGATTCCAAGGCTGCCGACTTGAAGGTGGCTGTCGACGGTATCACGGACGGAAGCGGTTCGGCTGTTGCCAACGGTACTTCGTTGACCGGAAAGACCTTTGCCGACTTTGAAAAGCTGATGTTGACGGCTCAGAGCTCTGCCAAGTTGCTGACCGGTAACACCGGTGCCACTGCCGACTACAAGAACGGTTTCATGATGACCAACGCTCCCGTGGCTTCCGCTACGGCAGGTTCGTCATTTGGCGGTAAAATCTATCGTCTGGCAGTGGTTGACCCTGCGTTGATTTTCCCGACTCAGGAACAGGCTCAGAGCAGCAAGCCCGCTGCAACCATCTATGTGGAAAGACTGGTGGCCAAGGTACAGGTGAACGACAAGGTTACCGATGCGACTGTAACCAACAACAAGACACTTACGGTGAAGATCGACGGCTTCATGGTGGACCAGACTGCCAAGTCGATGTATCTCTCACACAACGTAGGTGAGGGCACTGCTGCCGCAACGGCTTTCCCGACCAACATCTTCAACTGGGCTGCCTATAAGTCGAACTCTAATTTAGAGGCATTGACGGCGAACCCCTATCGTTTCATCGAGAAGACTGCCATCAACAACGGTCAGACTTTCAATGGAACAGGCGAAGATCCCGTTTACCGCATCCACTGGGCCATCGACCCGACCTATGCAAAGGGTACGAACGACGGTAAGCACTCTACCCTTTTCAACACAGTAGATGCTGCTCAGACCATAGATACCTACTTGAATGCTTTTGCTGATAAGAACTATGTACAGGCACAGCCGGGCAAGGTTGTTTATGCACTGGAGAATACCTTCGGCGTAGACCGTATGAAGGACAACCAGACCACTCGTGTCATCATCAAGGCTCACTATCAGAAGGGTGGTGAAGATGTGAAGGACTTCTATACCGACAGTCAGACCGATGCTATCTTTACTGAAGCTGATTTCATGAAGCAGGTGAAGTCGGTGGTATTCAAGACTCCCGCGGTACAGAATTGGTTCAAGGCAAACCTTGCTGAAGGTTCTGCTGCAGCAGAGGGTGACAAGAACCTCGAAGTCACCTTGAACTACAACGGCACTTCTGACAAGGCTGCCGGTATCGTAACCGTGGCTTCCGTAACTCCGAAAGAGGATGGTGCGACATTCAAGGCGGATAAGGCTGACTTCCCCGCTGTAGCGGAAATCAACAAGCAAATCCTGAATGTCTTCAAGTACTATCTCGGTGGCTATGCTTACTATACCGTCATGATCAAGCACTTCGGCGACGCACAGACCCCGTGGAACAACGGTGAGACCTTCACTCCGAACGCTACCCGCATCTCTTATCCGTATCAGAATGCAGGCGGTAAAGCCAATGGCGCTTTTGATACCACAGCCGAGCAGAACTACCTGGGTCGTTACGGTATGCTGCGTAACACCTGGTACAATGTGGATGTGACAGGTGTTTCCGCCATCGGTCAGCCGACTATCCCGACTGTAACCCCGGGTACTTCCGGTGACGGTAAGGATGATGACTCTGTAGAGATGTACATTCATACCCGCATCCGCATCTTGCCGTGGGCAAAACGTTCACAGTCTGAGGTTCTGCATTAATAGACTCATTCTTTTTCAAAGAGCATAACAACAATTGTTCCTCTGGATGGGGGAGTGCCCCGGCATTCCCCCTCCATCAGGGACTTTTACTAAGAACAGGCGGCAGGAAATCATCGATTCAGACGAAAGAAAGGCGAACGGGAACAGTCGGACTTGCACACTTGCTTTTGTTCTCTGAGTGCTTCCGAAGCATACGGCTGCGGAAACACCTGGAGAAAAACCAAGACAACGATGACGGTGTCCTGACTCTTTTCCTCCGCTGATATATGAACCTAAAGAATCGCCTAACTTAGAAAAGTGTGACAATGAAACAACGAATAGACAAGACAAGCATACGCCTGCATTCGTACGGATGGTCCGCGCTCTTTCTGTTCTGTCTGGGCTTGCTGCCTCTCCTGACAGCCTGCTCGCTGATGGATGAAGACCGGGACGACTGTCCCATGGGGCTGTATGTCACTTTCGTCTACGACTACAACACCGAGCAAGCCGACCTGCGCAAGGACCAGGTGGGCGGCATCACTTGCTATGTAATCGACGAAGACGGAACCATCGTGGCTTCCCGGTCGGTAGAGAATACCCCCGGCAGTGCTCCACTCTCGCAGTATGGATACCAGATGACCTTCCCCGAACTGGCTCCCGGCAATTACCGGCTGGTGGCTGTCGGTGGTCAGCAGGGATATGAAACCCTTTTGGGACAACCCGGTGCCAAGTTCCGCCGTATCCCGGAGTTAGGAGTCGGAGACAACATCAACGACCTGCGCATCCGGCTGGACCGTCAGTCTGCTGACACGAGCATCGTTTATCGCAGTTTTTCGAAGCGCGGAGCTGTTCGCGACACGTTGGAGCGTAGGCTTCAGGCTCGCGTGGTGTCGCATCAGCGTCAGGGGCTGGATACCTTGTGGCATACGCTGGTGACCGACACGGTGTGGAATGCGGCGCATACGGACTACCAGGTGCGTGCCGGGGAAGAGAGCTTGTCCGCTCTCCCGGTATGGACGGTGCGTTTCCAGAAGCCTACCTATGCCGTAGTGCCGTTGATTCGTGACACGAAGGAAATCCACGTTTCAGTGAAAGAGTTCCTGAATACGGCGAATGAACCTTCGCCCGACTATGACGTGTTCATTACGGCTGACAACGGTGAGTTGGGTCCGATGAACAGCCTCGTGCCCGGTGACCGCTTGCTCTACCTGCCGTTTGCTCAGCGTAAGAGTGAATACCTGAACGGCGAAGATGCAGAGGGCAATGTCTCGACCTTCCCCCGTACGGCAGAGAGCCATTTTGACTTCACGACTTCACGTCTGGTGCTCAATGAGGATGCGGCCAAGGACGCACAGCTCTTCATCGTGAACCGCAAGACACGTCGGCTGGTTTATCGGGAGAATCTGAGCAACCTTCTGGTGAGCAACCGCACTGCTCCGGAAATCATGAGATACACCCCGCAAGGCTTCCTGGACCGCCGTCACAACTACGACTTGCAGTTCTTCCTGCTGGATGGAGAATGGCAGTACGTGCAAATCAGTGTCGGTATCCTGAAGTGGACGGTGCGTACCCAATTGGAAGAACTTAATTCCTGACTTTCCCCATGCCCCGCCTCCTCCTCCCGTTCCTCCTCGCCGTGCTCCCGGCAGCACTCTCCGCACAGACCGTGCGGTTGAAGAACAACCTGCTGTGGGATGCCACGCTGACACCCAATGTGGCGGTCGAGATGGAGCTGGGATGGCACACCACGGTGCAGGCGGCATACGGGTTCAGCCCGTTCAGCCTGGGAGAGGGGAAGAAGTTGCGAAACTGGTGCCTCGCACCCGAAGTGCGCCACTACCTCCGTCCGTGGTTCAAAGGACACTTCTTCGGCGTCGCGCTCAATGCCGGGCAAGCCAACCTGGGAGGAGTCAAGCTGCCCTTCCGCATCTGGAAGAGCCTTGCCGACCGACGCTATGAGGCGAAGTTCGCTGGTGGCGGACTGACCTACGGCTATGTATGGTCCCTTGGTGACCACTGGGGCATGGAGGCTTCGGTAGGACTCGGCTATGAATACGTGGACTACCGGGAGTATGCCTGTCCCACGTGCGGCGAACGGACCCGCGACAAGACGAAACACTACATCGGGCCGCAGAAGGCGGCACTCAGCGTGGTGTACGAGTTCTAGGATGACGATGGATGGACGACGCTCCATCCTCCCAACAACAACCTGACAACGCAGATGAAACTGAAAACAATACATACGATAGAGATGGCGCTCCTCTGCCTGGGGATGCTGACCGCCTGCTCCGACGAGACGTTGCGCGACGAGCCGCGTCCTGTCGGCATCGAGCAGGTGTTCAACGCCGACGGCGAAGCCTACATGTTGCTCCGTCTGCAAGTACCGACGGAGGGGCGTACCCGTGCTGCCACTCCGCAGGACGGGTACGAGGCTGAATACGCCGTCAATCTCTCCCATTCCTACCTGATACTCTTCTCCGGGGCGGACGAGAACAGTGCCGTGGCACGTTCCGTCTACCGGCTCGACCGCTCGTTCACGAAGGAGAGCGACCCGAACATCACATCGGGGTCTTCGTTCGTGACGCCCATCGTGCGCAACAACATCGGCGACACGGACAAGCTCTATGCCTTCGTCCTCCTCAATGCTCCCGAGCAGCTGTTCCACTTCACGGCGGGCGCCGGTGCGGCAGGCAACACGCTGCGCTTCGGTCCGGACACCTACATCGTGGGCAACACCGATGCAGGGGGGAGCGGCAACATCAGCTTCCCCGACTTCTTCCGGCTCAAGGCCGGCTTTGACTCGTCGGTGAACACGTTGCCCCGGCTCACGCCCGGCGGAAACGGAGAGACGTCCCATCCCTTTGCCGACTTCTACGGCGTGAACTACCTGCTGATGACCAATGCCGTCCTCTCCACCGTGAAGGGAGGAAGCTTGAAGTCTGCTCCGTCCGTGTCGAACTCCTCGACACAGGTCCTTGCGCCCATCGCCCTCGACCGTCTCTACGGCAAGGTGTCGGATGCGGCGAGTGGAGAGCCTGCCGCGACCATCTACGTGGAGCGTGCCGTGGCGAAGGTGAACGTGAGCAAGACGGGAACGACGGCAATCGGCAAGGACGACGGCAATGCCGCCTTTACCTATGATATTACCGGCTGGACCCTGCTCAATGCCGCCCGCACGGCATACCTGACGAAGCACATCGACAACGGTGACGGTTCACCGCAGGGGACCTTCGCTACCTATGCCCGTTATGCCTCTTCCGGCGCAGCGGACAATTACCGTTTTCTGGGTGCTTCTCCGCTGGGAACGGGGACGCCGCTCTACCTTATCAACTGGGCCGTGTCTCCCCATTACAAAGCTAACTACAATGCCGCGAACTACCTCAATACGACCGTTCCCGACCGTGCTGCATGGCACAACTCGCTTGCGGATGCCGACTACCCGATGGAGAACACCACCGACGTGGACCGCATGCGTCAGCGCACCACGACCGCCGTCGAACTGGAGGTGACCCTCGGTTCGTCGAAGAACGGGCAGGAGATACGGAATTACGGCGTGCTGACCTCCAGCGAACTGCCCGACGAGGTCTTCACCGTGCAGGGGCTGAACAACCTGGTGACGCAGAAGCTGCTTGCCGACCAGAACCTGAAACTGCTCGCCGACCTCTTTGCGAAGGATGCGACCTACCAATATCCTGCAGGCTACTCCGTGACCCAGGCGCAGCTGACGGCGTGGCGTACCAACTGGCTGACGCTCTTCCGCAGTCTGCTCAGCCAGCCGACGGCACAGCAGTTCCATGCAGCCAACACCGACCGCTTCCGGACCTCGTTTATGGCGGAGGACCGGACCGTGCACTTTGCCGACCTATACGGCATGAACGGCACGACGCCGTTGCTGGCTCCCAAAGTCAACCCGGCAGGGACGGCGACGGGCGACTTCGGTGCAGCCTTCGCTGCGGCGGCTTCCCACTTCAAGAGCGATGCCGAGCTGACCTCCGTCACCGGACTGGAAGGACTCGTCCGCGTGAAGGGAACACCCGTGACGTGGACCAATAACCCGACCGGTACGGATGCCACCCACACCGAGGTGGCACAGGTGCTGCACAACTTCCTGACTTCCGCGCTCTCCTGGCTGGCAGACAACTACACCTCGCGCTTCGGCTTCTACCGGGGCGGGAAGATGTACTACGTCGTGCCTCTCCGCCACTTCGACGACAACGAGACACCGTGGCATGCCGGCGAGACTCCGACACCTTCGCAGGTGGTCTACCCCAAGACCAACGACGAAGCATCCGGAGCGACCGTCGCCACACAGGGACAGAACTACCTGGGACGCTACGGCGTGGTGCGCAACAACTGGTATGAATTGCGCATCACCGGCGTGGACAAGCCCGGCACACCGGAGCCGCAACCCTTTGATGCCGACCGCGAGGACGACTCGATGGTGAGCTACCTGCGCTTCTACATCGAAATCCTGCCGTGGCGCGTCAAGAGCGACCAGAATATTGACTTTACACACATAGATGCCAACTAAACTGCCATTGACCATGAACAGACTGAATATACAGACAGACCGCCTCGCAGGGGTGTTCAGCCGACGGATGTTGCCGCTGTGCCTCCTGCTCTTTGCCGTGCTGCTGGGTGCCTGCTCCGACATGAAGGACGACATCGGTCCGTTGCCTGAGCCACAACCCGTAACGGTGGGGCAGACTTGTTTCCGCTTCCACATTTCGCTGGCTGAGCCGGGTGCTCCCACTACCCGTGCAGAGGAGACGGGCGAGTCCGTCGGTTCGGACCACGAGAACGCCATCCGCTCGTTCTACGTCTTCATCTTCGACGGGAACTACGGCTATGTGGCAGACATCAACCTCACCGGAAAGGTGGAGAACAACACGGAGTATCTGTATTCTGCCGATAACCTCACCCTGAAGTCCGGTACACACTACATGGTGGCGTTTGCCAACCTTACACCGGAACAGTACGAGAAGGTGAAGGCGATGGGAAAAAACTTTTCCACTCTTCCTCCCGAAGAGCTGGATAGCTACAAGTACATGTGGATGATCATAGGCTCCGGACCGTCGGTTATGGGGATGTCGCGTTTCTACGACGTTATCAACTATTTTGCCCGCGACTCCTACGGACGGCAGACCTTCCTGGAGGAAGCTCCCGACGGATGTATCCAGATGCAGGCAATCGGGACGGACAACGCCAGCTCCTCCTCGTTCGACCTCAGTGAAGTGCATTCCAAGGACAATCCGCTCGACGTCCACTTCGAGCTGACCCGCAGCGTGGCGAAGGTGCATCTGCTCTACGCCGACACGGAGACGAGTGGGGGAGTGGACTTCCTCAAGACGTACAAGAAGGCGGACGAGACCGGGGTGACCAACATCAACGGCGGCATCGGCTTCATCCGTGCCGACTCGGTCTACTACACCGTCAACAGCCTGAACCGCAAGATTTACCTCATCCCCAAGGAGGCGGAGCCGAGCAAGTATTCCAAGCTGTGGTACGAGGACCCCAACATGGACCTCACGTCGGTGATGCAGAAGGTCGACGCCAAGACCTACCGCTACGACCAGAGCGAGCTCGATGCCGAGTTCGTCTATACACCGCCGCAGGACTACAGCAAGCTGACCAATGCGCAGTTCTACCAGCATTTCGAACGGGCGGAGAAGCTCGATGATGCCAAGCTCAAACGTACGAAAAGCCGTCAGGGTGGCGGCTACGTGAAGGGTGTCTATGCCCTGCCCAACGGCTATGCCAAGCCAACGCCTGACCAGACTGCCGGCAACAACCTGCTGGCGAACAACCGCGTCAACCCCGTCCGCTCCATCACCCACCTGCAGGTGGCTGCCCGACTCATGCCCCGCGAACTCTATGTGGACCGCGCGACGTGGACGTCCGTGACAGACGGCAAGAATACCAACCTGACTGACGAGGAGCGTGACTTTGTGGAAGAGCTTTTCCGCCTGTCTACCACGAAGGATGGCTACTTCTATGAGGATGTCTTCATGTCCGACCGCGGGGTGCGTTTGGCTAAGGGCAATGCCAAGGCAAACTTCGAGCTGGACTGCGTGCACATCGACTTCGGGCAACGCTTTCAGGTAGCGGGAGAGACCACCGTGGTGCCGAACACCACCGATACCGAGGTAGACCTGTATCAGAAAATCGAGCGTTTCCTTGCCCTCTGCCTCAAGGTGCAGGGTGCCTACCGCAACCCCGGAACGGAGTGGCAGGCGAACTTCTTCACGCCCGGCACCTACTGGACCGTTCCCCTGCCGTACACCGACCCGGTGACGGGAAAGCAGGAGACGAAATACTACTTCATCACCGAACGCATGGCACGTACCCCCGGCACACTCACCGGGGTGCGCAACAAGATTGTCCCCCACGTGGGCGGCTGGTGCTACTTCTTCTCCTACATCGAGGACTACAACGTGAAGAACTCTGAGGACATCACCCACTACTCAGACCCGAACATGGGTTATGTCAACTCCCAGCTGCTGCGCAACACCTACTACCTGCCGCAGCTGCATCGCATCACCGTCCCCGGCAACGGCGACGACGGAGGTACGTACATCGAAGTGAACACCTTCAGCATCCCCTGGGTGGACGCTGGTGAAGGTAAAACCTTTTTAGACTGACGAGACATGAAGATAAACTCCCACTTGACAACCCGGCGCTTCCGTCCGTTGCTCCCCCTTCTGGCAGGAGCGATGGGGCTGCTCGCCTCGTGCGTCGTCTCGGAGGAAGACCGGATGATGCGAAAGGATGCGCCGACGAACGAAATCCAGATGAACTTCGTGGTGAGCCGCGCCGGACTGCAACAGATTGACGGCGTACGCATGACCCCGAACATCCTGCTCATGACACAGCAGCAGGCTACCGACTTCGACCATCCGCCTACGGACTACTTGAACTCGGACGACGCCTACACCCACCTCGTGGAGGTGCTGGGCAAAATCAACGACTACTACAAGATGACCTACAACACCGGTGTGGAGTATGCCTCCAACGGCGATACGTACTTCGCGCGGGGCTATGCGCCGGCAGTGGTGCTTGCGCCCCGGGAGACAGACCGTGGTGCGTTCGATTACCGCGAACTGACGTTGAGCAGCGAGGCGGTGTCGGGCGGCAAGCTGCCCCTGGGACGGATGGACTTCCTCTCTCTCGATGCCGACCCGGCTTACTGGGGGAACAAGGAGAACAAGTTCGGACAGGAAAGGAACCGCCTCTACTTCCGCCACCTGACGGCGCAGGTGCTCTTCGTGGCACAGCGTGACCAGTCGATGGTCGACATGCAGTATGTGCGCGATGTCGTGCTGAGCAACATCCGGGTGTACTATTACGGCGGGGCTGATGCCGCTCCGTCTGCCACGGATGACGGCTGGATGCCCTTCAGTGTTCCGCATAAGCTCAACTGGCTGCCGGCCCAGGCAACGGCACAGGACCAAACCTCCTCCATCCACGGCTACAAGGTGACGGAGATGCAGGACCTCCCCGATGACTTCTCCATCCGCACGACGGGACACACCCAGCTCACCGTGGGGCGCGACGTGGCAGTGGACTCCCTCTTCGTCAACGTGCGCACCAGCCGCACTGCGGACACAGACATCGTGAACGAGTCTGCCAGGAAAGGGGTCTTCCTGAAGATGGACGTCAGTGCCCTGCTCTCGCACCTCGACAATTTCCCCATGGACACGCAGCGTACGAACGAAGAGAACGGACTGACCCACACCATGCAGTGGAAGGATGTCATCGTCCCCGTGCATGTGGTGGGCACGACCAATCCCGTGCAGTCCATCGAGACCGGCAAGCGGTACAAGATAACCCTCGTCTTCGGACGCCACAACCTCTACCTCGATGCCGTGCTCATGGAATGGAAGGACGGCGGAGTGCATGACTACGTCTTCCGCCCGCGTTCCAATGAAGTAGGCTCATAATAAATATAGAATTGTCAATTGAATCGAATTGTCAATTGTCCATTGTCAATTGTCAATTGAATAGTCCATTGTATGAACAGATATACCAGATTACCACTCTTAGCATTCGGTCTGCTGCTGGCTGCCGGCTGCTCCGACCTCTTCCATGAGGAGGAGTTGGACGGCATGCGTCCCGATGACCGGGTGGGCGACCTCGTCGCCACACGTGCCGTGGAGGAAGGGACTGACACCATGCATTTCCCCACCGGCTCGCTCTACCGCCTCTTTGCCTTCACACAGACGTATGACGAGGCGGCACCGGATACCTATGACCCTGCCACGATGCTCCGCTTTGACCAGCTCGCCTCGGAACAGGAGACGGGAGAGGCGAACCACAAATACATCAAGGTGGCAAACGTCAACACCGACTTCAGCTTCAACCCGTCCAATGACCGGGAGAAGGCGGACGACCCTTCCGCCAAACGCACCATCGACTTCTACGGCTTCACCTACGACGGGGAGAACCACTATCCCGCCAAGGATACGAAGGAGAACTTCGTACCTTTGCAGCGGACGGCAGGTGTCTCGGCGGACGGCGACGACCCTGACACCTGGTACTATGAGACGCCGGACCTGAGTGTGCAGGACGCCGACGGCTTCCCGAAGGACAGCCTGCGCGACCTCATGTGGGGACGTCTGCTCAACCAGAACGTCAAGACCGCCCTGCCTCACTGCCACATCCCCTTCCAGCACGTCTTCTCGCAGCTCACCTTCGAGGTGATGCAGCAGGAGAATCCGGAGAAGAAAGGGAAGGGACTGTATGACATCAGCATTGCCGACATCAGCCTGACGAATATCTACAGCAAGGGACAGGTCAACCTCCAGACGGGCAGGCTCACCGTGACGGGTGCTCCCTGCACGACCCGGATACACCCCGACGTGCCGGAGTTGCTGACGAGTCCCATCCCCGTGACTTCGTCGCGCTTCTCCACCTCGCTGGTCTTCCCCACACACGGGGATTCCTACGACCTGGCAAGCGGGGTCACTGCCCCCGGCGACGACAAGACCTATGCCCTCCAGGCGCAGGTGACGCTGAGAGGTGACAGATATGTGCTCAACCGCTTTGCGATGAAGGCATACAACGGAAGCATCGACAAGGTGGTGCCCGTTCCCAATAACGAGGATACCGCCACCCTCGTGCTGCCGCCTTTTGAGTTGCCGCGCACCGTGCAGAGCGCGGATGAACCGGGCGAGACCAAGCTCTATCTCCGCGCAGGCTACAGCTACACCGTGCGCATCTCCTTCCTCGAATACGGCGTGTTCATCGTGACGCAAATCCCGCAGAAGGTGCGTTGGATTCACGGCGAAGGCAAGAAGAACGGTGTGGGCGACGGATCGGACGGTGTGTTCGACTACCAGCTGCTTGCCACCGGTAACCCGGTTTACTTCGGCGGCTCCGTGTGGATGGACCGCAACCTCGGTGCGGAAGAGTGGGACGCCTCCGACCCGGAGACAGACCCCGACCGCCTGCAAGGCTACTACTACCAGCCGGGACGGAATGTTCCTTACTGGCCGTTCTACCAATACGGCTACAACTCTTCAACCCCCCTGCCCACGTGGCGGGACCGCTGGAAAGTGCCGTTGGTGAACAGCGAGGGCAGCGGATATCCTAATGGCAAGATGCGCTTTTTCCCTATCTTGCCCGATTACATGGTTGAGACCGCACGGACCAAGTGGTATAAGCTCTACGAATCCACCAATGAGGCAATGTGGCAATGGGGGGCGGGTGATGTCTTGTCCAATTACCAGCATGCCGCCAATGAGGTTGTGGAGAAGGAGGTGTACGACCAGTGGACGAAGGGAGGAGCCAACAGCCAGACCTACATGCGTGCCACCAAGTATCCCCGGAAACGTTGGGAGGTTGGTCCCTCGGAGCAGCCTGTGCCTCCCGGATGGCGGATTCCCACCATGGACGAATACCTGCAAATCTATCCTTCCTGTTCCGCAGCTGGAAACTATGCCTTTATGCCTGGTCCTTCAAGCGGTAACGGTCAGTGGAGTGATACGAATTTTCAAAATAGACTGCGGAATGATTCTATCCTGCGTGTCTGCATTCCCTTTTACCGACCGGGCATGAAGGCGCCTACCGCAGACATGAAGGATACGCAGGGCAAGAGCTACCTGGAGGGATATGCGCTATGGGAGAAGTTTCATGAGCAGTACGGCGAGCCGGGTAATTATCCCTCCAGGACTACATGGGATGCTCCGGATAGAGACTATGAGACGAATTCCACAGGCGGGGGACGTTTTTGTCCCGCTTATGACCCGGCTCCGGGGCAGGTATCGGTCTACCTCATCGTGCGGAAGCACGATGCCATCGGTTCCTGCATCGAACCGGAGGCGCTTCGGCAAGAGATTGCTAAAAAACCGGCAGGGAATCTGGATCTGAACAGCATCAAGAAGTGGGGAACCGTATACGCCATCAAGGCACTCCACACACCGGAGGCGTATGCCATGCGCTGGAGACTTGAGGTCAGCCCGAAGGTGCAGACCCTGCTGAACGGGAAGAAAGCACCTGTCTTCTACCTGCGCATCGACCGCTACAAGCTGTCGGACCCCGTGAATGCCACACTGGATGCACTGAACTACGAGCACCTCGTGGACTGGAGCAATCCCTCGGCAACCATGTTCCTGCCCATTACCGGAATGGCGAATCTGAAGGAAGATAGAGCTGGAATGTATTATTACGGCATCGAGTCGGTTTACCTGACTGCCTCGATGAGTGATGCCGGTTATTTCTGTGTATGGTTCAAGGCGCCTTGGGGTAACTCCGGTAAGTTGAATGTCCGCCTCGGACTTTCTCCGCGCCTGCCGTTCACAGCTTCATCGACCGTAGGCATCAACAACTTCACCGGCGAGCTCCGCCTTATCAAGCGGTAAGTAAGTGCCACTTTGACCTCATCTATCCGCCACCTGGATGCCGTCTATGTGGCGGATAGATGGCGGCTAACCCAATAAACCCGAAAACAACGAATAAACGCAATGACTTACATGAAACATACATTGGCAGTCTGCCTCGGCAGTCTGGTGCTGGCACTTCTGGGTGCCTGCTCCTCCGACAACGAGGTGCCGCAACCCGGCAAGGAGGAAGGACACCGTGTGGACATTGTCCTCTCGGGCAGCCCTGCTGCAGGACGCACTGTCGGCACCGGCACACGTGCCCTGGGCGTGACGGGAAATCCGGCACAGGTCCATCCCGAACTGGCGAACCCGCGCAGCGTGCAACAGATACTCAACCCTTACCTCGACGACATGGCTATCGGCAGCACCGTCCGTCTGCTGGTCTGGCCTGCCGTAGAGAACAAGACGGACGGCAAATGGGAACGCAAGCCGAATACCGCTCCGCTGAACTGCACCTTCGTGGTGCGCGGTGATGCCGACACCCACTTCTACTACCTCCGTCCCTGCTCGGTCAAGGCGGACGGGAGCTTTGATAAGGAGGTGGGTATGCCCCTCATCCTGCGGGATGGCGACTGGATTATCTATGCCGCGTCGCCTGCCCTTCCGCTGGGCAACAATGCGGAGCTGAAGCTCACCAACGGGCAGGAGTACATGAGCAGCGACTGGCGCTACGTGGAGACCTATCCCACCTATTTCCACCTGGAACCGACGGATGAGGACGTGGTGCAGATGACCCTGAACCCCGTCATCCATCAGAATGCGCGGCTCGTCCTCTCGCTCTACTCCGAGAACGAGTTCATCAGTTCGGTCGACCTGCTCAACGCCGGTATTCAGGTCAACGGACTCCAGCCTCCGGTCTACTACAGCGGTGGTTACAGCATGAACTACACTGACACGCTGCAGACCACCTGGGGCAAGAAGGGCGAGAGCCTTATCCTGCTGAACAAGTACATCACCCCCGTCAGAATCCGTCATCAGGCACAGGATGGCAGCGACAGCATCGTCACCTACCGCGCCTTCAACGTCATGGCGGACATCCTGCCGACGGATGCCACCTCGCACCCCCTGAACATCCTCTTCAGCGGCGTGGTCAACGGCGTCCCCGCAAACTTCTCCTACAACCTCAACGAGAAGGTCTTCCGCCCCGGTTACTACTACCACTATCTGGGCAAGATTGACATCAAGGAGGGTGTCGTCGTCGTCGACTGGGGCTCCAACAGCTGGGAGGCGGATGTGGACCTGAATTATGATGAATCACAATACGAGGATAATTGACAATGGACAATTGACAATGGACAATTTTTTTGGATATGAAGAATTTATTTATACTGCTGTTCGCCCTGTTGGCGTTTACGGCTTGCGATGATTCCGGACGGGACGATGTTCTGCCGAAGAAGGAAGGCGACGGGCTGGTGGAAGTGCCCGTCCACATTGGGTTGCGTCCGATGGTCAATGCAGTCACCACCCGGGCAGAGAATCCGCTGGACCCGGCTACGGAGAACTACATGAACTCCCTGCGCTTCTTTGAGTTCGACCAGGAAGGGTTCCACAACCGCGACGAGGACTACCACGAAATCCTGCTCTCGCAGGGGCATACCTCGTACCCGAACATCACCATCCAGTTTCATGAGCTTTCGCGGACCATCGTCTGTGTGGCAAACGTCACGCCGCGCAACGTGGAGGACCTCTACAACACCTATTCCGGTGAAGGAACCGAACAGGAGGAGGGACACATCACGCTCGCTGACTTCAAGAAGTGGATGATTGACGTGGAATATCAGCAGTACGATGCCGAGACCGCCTATGAGAAGGCCTTCTACTCCAGCGTCTACGAGGGACTGCCCGTCTCCATGCCGATGTCCGCCGTCTTCGAGGGCGTCCCCAGTGACTTCCAGAACAGGGGCATCACCTTCTACATGGGCCGTCTGCTGACGTTGCTCAACTTCACCCTGTCCTTCAAGAGCGAGCTGAACAAGCCCTTCGGTACGGAGTTCTACAACGTCGCGTCGCAGATTCACCTCTTCCCCGGTGAACGGATGGAGGTCGACCGCAACTGGCCGCCCCGTTTCCAGATTGTCGACATCCTGCCTCGCGAAGGCAATGCCTATTGGGGTCCCCGGGAGAGCTATAAGCCCGGAGAGTCCGTGCAACGGTATCTCTACATCCCCGCCACGGCAGCCACCGACTGGAAGACAGCCGTCTATGCCGACCTGTTCTACGGCAAGGCATGCGAGCAACGTTTCGGCAATCCATTGGCGAACCCGCCCGTGCAGGCTGTCCCACGCGACCAGTATGTCATCCCCAATGCCCGTGTCTTCCTGACTGCCAACCTCCTGAGCACTCCGGGTATCGACAATCCGTACCAGCTCGATGCGAACACCATTTACCGCATCCGTCTGAACCTGACGCTGACGGACAAGTCTTCGGAGCTGAAAGACCGCGACATGCCCCCCATCATCTTTGAAGACGGATCGACGACCCGTGCCGCCCTCCCCACACGTACCCTCGCGCTGGGAGAACCTGACGCCGTAACCCCCGACGGTACGTTGGTGTATGATGTGGGAATTTCTTCAATGGATCATCGTTCCAATTGATAATTGACAATTGTCCCCTGCGGCATGTGTATCGGGCGACCCGACCGGTCGCCCCTACATTTTCATGCTGCAATCATTTATTTGTTTTCCCTTGACAGATTTGCCTGAAACATCCTTTCTCGCTAACTCGTCCTTTTCGAAT
>NZ_JAMBLN010000020.1:0-81787 GCF_023337025.1 Mediterranea sp. ET5
ACAAAAGATTTGATAAAACTGCTTATTTCGGAATATCAATCATATGTATCAGGAGTTGAACTCATTCCTCGTGATGTGGAATTTGTGGACGGACTTAATTATGTATTTGTGGGATTGAGGCATGCTGGTAAATCATACTTGATGTTCCAACGCATAGCGCAATTGATAGAGCAAGGGCATAAAAAAGAGGAAATATTATATTTCAATTTTGAGGATGACCGAATAGATTCCTTGGAGGTAAAAGATCTCGACTTAATAAAAACATGCTATGAGGAAATGTATGACTCTCGTCCAATATTCTTCTTGGACGAGATACAATTGGTGGATAGATGGGAAAAATTTGCGCGTAGGTTGGCAGACCAAAAATATCAAGTATACATCACTGGCAGCAATGCAAAAATGCTGAGTAGCGAGATTGCAACCACACTTGGAGGCAGGTATATGATATATGAAGTGTACCCTTATTCCTTGAAAGAATATCTGAAAGCCAGTGGTATTGATATACTTGAAAAGAATGCAATGTTTGTATTTGGAAAACAGATTGTGAAGTTGACGAACACTTATTTTCAACATGGTGGGTTACCGGAAACTGTAGGCATGAAAGAAACACGTTCATGGATGAGCAACCTGTTCAGCAAAATATTCTTCGGCGATTTAGTGGCAAGATACAGAATACGCAATGATTATGCGTTGCGTGTGATGATACGCAAAATGGCTGAAAGCGTGAAGCAGCCTCTTTCATATAACAGAATTGCAAGCATTGTCAGTAGTACAGGCAAAAAACTAAGTACAGATGCAGCTATCGATTATATAGGATATATGACAGACACTTGGCTCATATTACCCTATGAGAATCTGTATGGCAAGTTACAAGACAAGGAGACAAATCGCAAATATTATTTCACGGATAATGGCCTGCTCCATCTTTTCCTTGTTGATGCCAACACTTCTTTGCTTGAAAACATTGTAGCAGTAACCCTCCGACGCAAATATGGTGATGGAAGTTATTTTTGGAATAGCAAGAATGCAGAAGTCGATTTTGTCGTTCCTGAAGAAAAACTGGCTGTACAGGTGTCATATTCCATGACTGATGCAAACACATCTAAACGTGAGATAGATGGGCTAATAAAACTACATTCGATTCAACCAATCAGCAGAATGATTGTCGTAACGATGGAAGAAGAGAACCTTATTGAAAAAGATGGTTTTCATATAGAGCTTGTCCCTTTATGGAAATGGTTGCTTAAATTCTAACATATTTGGAGGATTACATTCTCTATATGATTCATTAAGGTTTAGAAGACTTACCACAACAAAGCGTGGCAGTTCTTTTCAGAATTCTCCTAGAAACTACAAATATAGCAAATAGTTAAGACTCACCAAACCACAAGCAGCTTTTCCCTATAAAAGCAATTCACAGAGATACGATACTATCTTTTTGCAACCAGTTCTTCACTTCCGCTTGACAGATTCACCCAAAACATACGTTTCAGCTAACGCGTATTTTTGAGGAATCGGGCAAAGTAGGTTATTTTAGGAATATTCATGCGAGACGGAACGCATAGATATTCAGAAGCAGGGGCAAAAACGAATATTTATACGGCGAAACAATATTGTTTGAGAAGTCAAACACTTGTGTTTGGCACGTGAAACAATATTGTTTGACGACCCAAACAATATTGTTTCGTCCGTCGAACAAAAATGTTTGGACTGGAAAAGGCTTGTTTTGCAGTTCTTATACATTAATTTATATTCATTCACCTCTAGTTTGTCCGTCAGGATGCACAATGCGAGCGTGTGATTATGCACAGCTTTTCGGCTGAAGGAAGAATTCACCGCGGCTGTATCCAATCAATACATAGACAAAAGACAGGTAAATGCGGTCCTATCATTTCAAAGTGTATTTTGCGAATCGCCTGAGAATTCAAAAAAATCCAGCAAGCCGTATTTTGGCGCGAGCATCGCCGTTTTCAGGGCATTCGTTTGACAAATTGACAACACCGTCTTTCAGATGAGAGGGAAATGTCAAAATGATAACATCGCTTTCAGAAAAGTGTTAGACAATTTGCGAATATAGGAATAAGGAAGTATCTTTGTACACATAAAGACAAGGCATTATGTATATCGAGTTCGATAAAGACTACTTGCGTGAGTTGTACGAGCTAGGGCGCACAAACGACAAGAGACACCGCTACCAACCTGAAGTAATAAGGGGCTACCAGAAAGCTGTTTTTCTGCTTTCATCTGCCAATGCTATTACTGACTTGTTCCAGAACAATGCTCTAAATTATGAAGTCTTGCAAGGTGATAAAAAGGGTATCTCTTCCGTGAGAATAAACCGCAAATACAGGCTTGAATTTACCGTACATGAAGTCTTTAACGAGCAAATAATTACACTTTGCCGTCTATTGGATATCAGCAACCATTACAAATGACATTCGATATGGAAACAGCAAAGAAAACATATGCACCGCATGAGTTACAGCCGTCCACACCAATACACCCCGGTGAAATACTGAAAGACGAGTTAGAGGCTCGCAACATATCGCAAAGGAAGTTCGCCGCCCTCATCGGCGTTTCTTACTCCGTACTTAACGAAGTTGTGAACGGTAAACGCCCAGTAACAACTGAATATGCATTGAAAATCGAAGCGGCAACGGGCATCCCTGCCCATGTATGGGTAAACATGCAGTCTGCCTACAATATGCAGACTGCACGGCGAAACAGTAAACTTGCCGCTGTGCTTGAAAACATACGTAAAGCTGTCGCGGTTCTCTGACAGGGTATAGGTAATCATCCCACCTGCCTCCTCCCCTAAGTCCGGGAATATTCCTGCTTATCGTATGTGTGCAAAAAAGCCGTGCATCCATGTACAACGTACATGAGACACACGGCTATGTTTGTTTTGCATGCGTCGAACACACCACTGCCTTACTTCTGCTCACGCACAAAGACCACGCAACAGGTGCCCACCAGCAGCAACAGACCTGCCAGCAGGAGCATGCTGCCTTCCGATGCCAACCCATCGGCAGGGGTAAGGGCACGCAGTATCAAGCCACCGGTAGCTGCCGCCACAATCTGCGGCACACAAATCGTTCCGTTGAACAAACCAAGGTAGGTGCCCATGTGTCCACCGGAAAGGGAGTTCGTCAGGATGGTGAAAGGCAGGGCAAGCATGGCTGCCCAGGCGCAACCTATCAGCAGGAAGGACACGAAGAGGGCATAGACATCGTGCATGAAAAAGGTGGAGATGAAACCGGCAGCACCCAGGAACAGGCTCAATGAATAGACGAAGCGCCGGTTCTTGAACAGGGGGATGACGGCAGCCCAAATCACGGAACCGACGGCTTGCACGGCAAAGTAGACACCAACCCAGTCGCCTGCCGTCTGATATTCCACCGAACTGGTGTCGAGCACCACACGGTTCATACCGTCGATGACACGTTCCACCACGGGGGCATCGAAGACATTGGCGGCAATCGCCCCATTGGTGTAGGTCCACATGAACATGAAGGCTGACCAGCAGAAGAACTGTACCAATCCTACGGTCCAGAAGGCTTTGGGGGCACGACGCAGGAGGGTGAAGACACCAACCTTTTCCGTCCGGGTGTCGTCGGCTATCCCGTGGTATTCGGCATAGAGGGCGGGAGGATACTCCTTGACCTTTGCCGTGGTGTAGACCACGCAGAGGATAAGGATAAAGGCACCTATATAAAAGGAATAGATGACGGAGTCGGGTATCACACCTTCGGGTGCAACCTTGCTGATGCCTACGGTTGCAAACAGGAAGGGAAAGAGGTAGCCTGCCAGGCTACCGGCATTGCAGAGGAAGCTCTGGATGGAATATGCCAGCCCCTTCTGCTTCTCATTGACCATGTCGCCCACCATCATCTTGAAGGGCTGCATCGCCATGTTGATGGAGGTGTCGAGCAGCATCAGCGAGAGCAGTCCGAAAATCATGGAAGTGGAGACGGTCATGCCGAAACTGCCGGCATTGGGAAGGAGGCACATGACCAGCACCGCCACCAGTGCCCCCACAAACAGGTAGGGAATACGGCGTCCGAAGCGCGTCCAGGTACGGTCGCTCAATGCACCGACGACGGGTTGGACCAGGATGCCCGCCAGCGGCGGAAGAATCCAAAAGAAACTCAGGCTGTGAGGGTCTGCACCCAGGGTTGAAAAGATACGGCTGATATTTGCACTCTGCAAGGCGTAGGCTATCTGCACGCCAAAAAATCCAAAGCTGATGTTCCACAACTTCCAGAAACTTAAATCCGGCATTACTTTCATGGCTGAACAAAACTGTTTTAGGTTGATAATATATAAAGGTGTATATAAAGAGACTTTATTGAGTTGCAGTGGGAAAGTAATGGAGATGACGGCAGCGACGTGTCAGAGGTTCATCACCTGCTGTTCGAAGGTATCCTTGTCGCCCCGGGCCTTGCCCCGTATCTTGCTGCGGTAGTTGTAGACCGTCGCCAGGGAGTAGCCCAGGAAGTGGGCGATGCTGTTGGCGTCGGTCACTCCCAGTCGGATGAGCGCAAAGATACGAAGTTCTGTATTGAGTAGTTCATTCTGTTTGGGGTAAATTTTGCCCTCGTCGGTCAAAAGTTGGTTAAAATCGGTGATAAAATTGGGGAAAAGGTCGAGAAACGACTTGTCAAACTCCTTGTAGAACGCTTTCCGCTCGTCTTGCAGGAAGTTGTCCGAGCGTACCAGCTTGACCAGCTCGTCCATCTTCGAGGCACGCAAGAGCTTGTCGAGCGAGAGTCGGTATTGCTCCAGCTTCTCCAGGTACATCACGCAGCGGTCCAGGTAACGGGCAATGTAGACCTCCTTGATTTTGCCTGTTTCTTCCAGCGTACGGTTGGCAGCCATCAGCTGTCCGTTGGCAATCGAGAGGTTCTGACGCATCTGCGCCAGCTTCTTCATGCTGATATAGAGGTAGACGGCAAGTGTGATGAAGAGAATCGCCAGTATGCTCACACTCACGGAGATGACGTACTGAAGGTCGTGCTTCTTCTCTTCCAGGTCACGATAAGCGCGTTCGACGATTGGGTAGAATTCCGTGACTTCAAGGAAACGCAGACGGGCGTTGCATGCCACCGCATCCTCCATGGAGCATGCCATATAGCGGTATGCCCGTGCCAGGTCTCCCTGTTCATACATCAGCCTTGCCAACCGTTGGAGGGAGGCATATTCGCGGGCAGCCATACGGATGTCAACCAGTGCAGTACGGGCAAGGTAGTAGATTTCGTGCTCCACATCCCCCTTCTTCTGCCAGGCCTCGAACAGCGTGTAGTTCAGGTAGGCACGGTTGGGCATGGTCATTCCGTCTTCATCATGCGACGCCAACAGCGACAGCGCCTCGTCGGGGTTGCCGGCAAGCAGGAGCCTTTCTGCACGGACGATGTCGGTGGAGAGTCCCGGACCAATGATACTGAGGATGGAGTCGCGGTAGGCTTCCGTGATTTTCAGGTATTTCTCCTTGGCAGGTTGGTAGGCGGTGTAGTCGGCAAGCCAGCCGTGATACGCCCGTTGGGTGTGGTAGTAGTAGAGCAGTCCGCCTGTCGAGAGAGCGTCTTTATGCACGCGTGCCAGTTCGGTGCCTGCCTCGTTGTACATGCCCATGACACCCATCACTTCGGCACGGTTGATACGCACTTCGTTTTCCAGGTCGGGACGGTTCAGCCGGGGCAGCAGCCGGGCTTTGCGTTCGACATAAGCAAGGGAGGAATCTGCCTGGTAATGCAGGTATTCATAGAACAGTGAGCCACAAAGGTCGCATTGCTCCTGTGGGGTGGCTGCCGTCTGCAGGACTTGCTTCAGGCTGTCAATCCTCGCTTCCTTCAGACGGTGACAGTCGCTCTTGTGACGGATGGTCCGGTCCAGTTGTTCCAATATTTCTTTGGTCTGACGGTCGTAATCCTGTCCGAAAAGTGGAGCCGCCGTCCACCCGAACAGCATCCCCATCAGGAGAAAACAGGTCTTCATGGCTTTCATTTGCATATCTTTCGTGGTTCGTAGCGACAAACATACGAAAAAAGAGGTAGAAGCACTCCATAAACACCTTTATTTTTCCGGAAAAAGCTTCCTTCTGACTTATATTATCCGGGTATCCGATAAAAGCTATTTACCTTATTTACAAAGGACTAATATTTCTACTGACTTATATTTATTTTCCAGCCTACCCAAAGGCTGTTGATAGTGCCTATCTTTGTGCAGAACCAAATGAGAATATCATGAAAACGTTGCTAATGACTTTGATGACCTGCTTGCTGGGAACAGTCTCGCCAACGGTTGCCGCAAACACCTTCCATGTAAAGAAAGTATCACCCCCGTTCTGGTGGGCTGACATGAAGAATCCCCAATTGCAAATCATGCTCTATGGTGACGACCTTGCATCTGCCGACGTCTCCATCCGGGGCGAAGGCGTTCTCCTGCAAGAGACCGTCGTGCTGGATAATCCCAACTACCTCTTATTATACGTCGACCTGTCGCAAGCCAAGCCGCAGACGTTTGACATCCTCCTCCAGAAGGGACGGCAGAAAGCCACGGTGCCCTATGAACTGAAGGCACGTACGCGACGGGGCAGCGACATCCAAGGCTTCGATGCATCCGATGTGCTCTACCTCATCATGCCCGACCGTTTCGCAAACGGTTCGACAGCGAATGACGTCATCCCCGGCATGCTCGAACAGGGTGTGGACCGCACGGAGCAGTATGCCCGTCACGGGGGAGACCTGAAGGGCATTGCCGATCACCTGGACTATCTGGCTGACCTGGGCATCACCGCCATCTGGCTCAACCCCATCCAGGAAAACGATATGCCCGAGGGGTCCTACCACGGCTATGCCATCACGGACTACTTCCAGGTCGACCGTCGGCTGGGCACGAACGAGGAGTTCCGCGAACTGACCCGGCAGGCACAGTCCCGGGGCATGAAGGTGGTCATGGACATGATATTCAACCACTGCGGTGCAGAGAACCTTCTGTTCAAGGACAAGCCTTCGAAGGACTGGTTCAACTTCCGCTCGGAATACGTACAGACTTCCTACAAGACGGCTTCCGTCTTCGACTCCCATGCGGCAGACTATGAACGCACCATCGCTACCGACGGTTGGTTCACCCGGTCAATGCCCGACTTCAACCAACGCAACCGCCACGTGGCGCGTTACCTCATCCAGAACAGCATCTGGTGGATCGAGTATGCGGGCATCAACGGCATCCGTCAGGACACGCATCCTTATGCCGACTTCGACTTCATGGCGCAATGGTGCCGGGAGGTGCTTGCCGAATATCCGCACTTCAACATCGTGGGCGAGACCTGGCTCAACAGCAACGTGCTGGTGTCCGCCTGGCAAAAGGACAGCCGGCTGGCAGCTCCGCGCAACTCCTTCCTGCCCACCGTGATGGACTTCCCCCTGCAAGGGCTGATGAACCGTGCCTTTGACGAAGAGACCACCGACTGGAGCGGCGGACTGTACGGGCTCTATGACTACCTGACGCAGGACTTCGTGTATGCCGACCCGATGCATCTGCTCATCTTCCTCGACAACCACGACACCTCCCGTTTCTATACGAAGGAGGAGCAGACTGCCAACCTCGACCGCTACAAGCAGGCACTGGCCTTCCTGCTCACCACCCGTGGCATCCCGCAACTCTACTACGGGACGGAGATTCTCATGGCGGCAGACAAGGCGGAGGGTGACGGATGCCTGCGCCGCGACTTCCCGGGCGATTGGCAGGGCGACAAGACCGACTGCTTCACCCGTGCCGGACGGACGGAACTGCAGAACGAGGCGTTCGACTATGCACGCAGGCTCCTCAACTGGCGAAGGGGCAACGAGGTCATCGCCAAGGGGTCGCTGAAGCACTTCTCCATCGCCAACGGAGTGTATGTCTACGAACGACGCTACGGAGACCGTTCGGTGGTGGTCATGCTCAACGGGACGGACCGTCCGCAGACGCTTGACCTGAAGCCATACGCCGAAATCCTTCCGCGGAAGGAGGCGACGGACTTCCTGAACGGACAGACCCGTCAGCTGACCGACAAGCTGGAACTGAAGGCACGCGACGCGCTCCTCCTCGAATTCTGACCGGAACACAAACAAATCATCCCTATACCATTATCCTTATGAAACATTCACTCATACTCACCCTCTGCTGCTTCCTCGGGCTTTCCGCCGGGGCACAGCAACTGAAATCACCCGACGGCAACCTGACGCTGGACTTCAGCCTCAACAGCCAGGGAACGCCGGTCTATGAACTCACGTACAAAGGTCACCCCGTCATCAAGCCGAGCCGGCTGGGACTGGAACTGAAGCGTGAGGATGCCAACAAGAAGACCGACTTCGAATGGACCGAGCGCAAGGATGCCGACCGTCTCGATGCCAAAGCAGACCTGATGACCGGATTCAGCATCAACCGGACGCAGACCGCGACGTTCGATGAGACATGGACCCCGGTGTGGGGCGAAGAGAGCCGCATCCGCAACCACTACAACGAGCTGGAGGTGACGCTTGACCAGGCAGCCACACAACGGCAACTGGTGCTCCGCTTCCGCCTGTTCGACGACGGACTGGGCTTCCGCTACGAGTTCCCGCAACAGCCGGAGCTGAACTACTTCGTCATCCGCGAAGAGCGCACGGAGTTTGCCATGGCGGGAGACCACACGGCTTTCTGGATTCCCGGCGACTATGACACGCAGGAGTACGACTACACCACCTCTCGCCTCTCCGAGATACGGGGCCTGATGAAGAAAGCCTACACCGAGAACTCCTCGCAGACGCTCAGCTCGCCCACCGGCGTACAGACGGCGCTGATGATGAAGACCGACGACGGACTCTACATCAACCTGCACGAGGCGGCACTCGTGGACTACCCGTGCATGAACCTGGACCTCGATGACCGCAACCTCGTGTTCCGCTCCTGGCTGACACCGGACGCACGGGGCGACAAGGGCTACATGCAGACGCCCTGCCACACGCCGTGGCGTACGATCATCGTGAGCGACGATGCCCGCGACATCCTTGCCTCGCGCATCACGCTCAACCTCAACGAGCCGTGCAAGCTGACGGACACGTCGTGGATCAAGCCTGTCAAGTATGTAGGTGTCTGGTGGGACATGATTACCGGACGGGGTACCTGGGCGTACACCGACGACCTGGCAAGCGTGAAGCTGGGCATCACTGACTACACGAAGACCAAGCCCAACGGCCGCCACTCCGCCAACACGGAGAACGTGAAACGGTACATCGACTTTGCAGCGAAGCACGGCTTCGACGCCGTCCTCGTGGAAGGATGGAACGAAGGATGGGAGGACTGGTTCGGCAAGAGCAAGGACTACGTCTTCGACTTCGTGACACCGTACCCGGACTTTGACGTGGACGAGCTGCAACGCTATGCCGCCTCGAAGGGCGTGAAGATGATGATGCACCACGAGACCTCCTCGGCCGTGCGCAACTACGAACGCCACATGGACCAGGCTTACCGCTTCATGGTGGACCACGGATACAACGCCGTGAAGAGCGGTTACGTGGGCGACATTCTTCCGCGCGGAGAGCACCACTACGGCCAGTGGATGGTCAACCACTATCTCTACGCGGTACAGAAGGCCGCTGACTACAAGATTATGGTCAACGCCCATGAGGCGGTGCGCCCCACCGGACTGTGCCGCACCTATCCCAACCTGATAGGCAACGAGTCGGCACGTGGCACGGAGTATGAAGCCTTCGGCGGCAACAACGTCAACCACACCACCATCCTGCCCTTCACCCGCCTCATCGGCGGACCGATGGACTACACGCCGGGCATCTTCGAGACACACATCGACAAGATGAACCCGGACAACCACTCGCAGGTGCGCTCCACCCTCGCCCGTCAGCTGGCACTCTACGTCACCATGTACAGTCCGCTTCAGATGGCAGCCGACGTGCCGGAGAACTACGAGCGGTTCCTCGACGCCTTCCAGTTCATCAAGGACGTCGCCATCGACTGGGACGAGAGCCGTTACCTGGAAGCGGAACCGGGCGAGTACGTCACCATTGCCCGACGCGCCAAGGGCACCGACAACTGGTTCGTGGGCTGCACGGCAGGCTACAACGGACATGTGTCCAAGCTTGCCTTCAACTTCCTGACCCCGGGAAAGACCTACGAGGCAACCATCTACGCCGACGCCAAGGATGCCCACTGGCAGACGAATCCCCAGGCATACACCATCACCCGCAAGAAAATCAACTCCCGCTCCAAGCTCACCCTGCGTGCGGCTGTGGGCGGAGGCTATGCCATCAGCATCAAGCCGGTGGAATAAGCCGTTGCACATACATTCTTACTTTACTATCGGATTTTTAACTTAAACACAATAGCATGAAGATGAACTCAATCATTCAAGTCTCCAGCAGACAACTCATGATTCCGGCAGCATGCCTGATGCTCTCCGTGCAGGCTTTCGCACAGCAAGCCATCACGGTGAAGGGCGTTGTCAGAGATAAGGCCGGCATGGAACTCATCGGCGCAAGCGTCGCCGTCAAGGGTTCGACGAAGGGTGTCATTACCGACATCGACGGACGCTTCACCTTGAAAGCCAACCAAGGTGATGTCCTGGTCATCTCCTTCCTGGGCTACCGCACCCGGGAGGTCCCTGTCTCTCCCACGATGGATGTTACCCTGGAAGAGGCAACTGAATTGCTCGACGACGTCGTGGTCATCGGCTACGGTACGGTGAAGAAGGACGATGCCACCGGCTCGGTGAGCGCCATCAAGCCCGACGAACTGAGCAAGGGCATCACCACCAGCGCACAGGACATGCTCGCCGGCAAGGTCGCCGGTGTGAGCGTGATAAGCAACGACGGCGCGCCGGGCAGCAGTTCGACCATCCGCATCCGAGGCGGCTCGTCGCTCAACGCATCGAACGACCCGCTGATTGTCATCGACGGACTGCCCATCGACAACAGCGGCATCAAGGGTATGTCCAACGGACTCTCCATGGTCAACCCGAACGACATCGAGACGTTCACCGTCCTGAAGGATGCTTCTGCCACCGCAATCTACGGTTCGCGTGCCTCCAACGGTGTCATCATCATCACCACCAAGAAGGGCAAGAGCGGTTCGGGACCGAAGGTGAGCTACAACGGCTATGTCTCCATGGCGACCGCTACCAAGAAATACGACGTCCTCAGCGGCGACGAATACCGTGCCTACATCCAGCACCTGAAGGACAACGGCGCACAGCTCGACACCCCGCTGGGCGATGCGAACACGGACTGGCAGGACGAAATCTTCCGCGAAGCCGTGAGCACGGAGCACAACATCTCCGTCACCGGAGGCTTGAAGAACATGCCTTACCGCGTCTCGATGGGATACAACTACAACGACGGCATCATCAAGACGTCCAACTACCAGCGGTTCACGACCGCAGTGAACCTCGCCCCGTCGTTCTTTGACGACCACTTGCGATTCAACATCAACGCGAAATACATGCACGGGAAGAACCGGTTCGTGGACGCCGGCGTCATCCTGGGTTCGGCACTCGCCATGGACCCGACACGCCCGGTCTACTCGGACGACCCCGACGCCGTGAAGTTCTTCGGCGGCTATTACCAGAAGTCGGTGGGCTTTGCCGTGTCCGACCCCAACTGGACCGCCAAACCCTATGAGAACTCTCCGCGCAACCCGGTCGCCGAACTGCATCAGAAGAACGACGGCTCCCGCAGCGACGACTTCATCGGCAACATCGAGATGGACTACCGCGTGCACTTCCTCCCCGACCTGCGCATCCATGCCAGCCTCGGCGGTGAATATGCAGAGGGCACGCAGCGCACCGTCATCTCGCCCTACTCCTACAGCAACAACTACTACGGATGGGACGGCATGCAGACGGAGTTCAAGTACAGCACGACGCTCAATGCCTACGCCCAGTATGTCAAGGAGCTGGGCAACCACACGCTCGACGTGATGGTCGGCGGCGAGGAACAGCACTTCCACCGCACCGGCTACTCGCAGGGCGCCGGCTGGGACAGCTACCTCCAGCAGAAGTACAAGGAGGAGAAGCGCAGCGAGAAGGCATACGGCACCCACAACTCCCTGGTGTCCTACTTCGGCCGTCTGAACTACACGCTCCTCAACCGATACCTGCTCACCTTCACGATGCGCTTCGACGGTTCCTCCCGTTTCTCGGACGACAACCGCTGGGGCAAGTTCCCCTCGGCAGCCTTTGCATGGAAGATGAAGGAGGAAGGCTTCCTGCGCGACGTCGAGGCCCTCTCCGACCTGAAGCTCCGTCTGGGCTGGGGTATCACCGGGCAACAGGCGGTCGTGGACCAGGACTTCCCGTACCTGCCGACTTATAACATCAGCAACCAGTACTCGCAGTACCTCTTCGGTGACGAGGGTTACAACACCCTGCGCCCCAACGCCTACAACCAGAACCTGAAGTGGGAGCAGACCACCACGTGGAACGCCGGATTCGACTTCGGCTTCCTCAACGGACGCATCTCCGGAAGCCTCGACGGATACTACCGCGAGACCAAGGACCTCATCAACAAGGTGAAGATTCCCGTGGGCACCAACCTCAGCTCCAGCCTCATCAAGAACATCGGTTCGCTGGAGAACTACGGCGTGGAGTTCAGCATCAACACCAAGCCTGTCGTGACCAACGACTTCACGTGGGACCTCTCCTTCAACGCCACCTGGAACCACAACGAAATCACCCGGCTGACCGATGCCGACAACGACTCCTACTACGTGGACAGCGGCGACGACGCCCCGCGCGGCAACGGCAACAAGGCACAGGCACACAAGGTGGGCTACCCTGCCGGCTCGTTCTACGTCTACCAGCAGGTGTATGACGCCGACGGCAAACCCATCCAGGGCATGTTCGTCGACCGCAACGGCAACGGGGAAATCGACCTCGACGACCGCTACATGTACAAGAAGCCGGCAGCCGACGTCCTCATGGGCCTCACATCGAAGATGCTCTGGCGCAACTGGGACTTCAGCTTCGCCCTGCGTGCAAGCCTGAACAACTACGTCTACTACGGACGCCTGGCAGAGAACGCCAACGTGGCAGCCGACGGTCTGTTCGCCAACAACACCTACGTGAACGTCATCAAGGAAGCCATCGACCTGGGCTGGACCGACTTCAGCAACTACCGCTCGGACTACTTCGTGCAGAACGCTTCCTTCCTGCGCTGCGACAACATCACCCTGGGCTACTCGTTCAAGAACCTCTTCAAGAGCATCTACTACGGAGGAGCCACGGGCCGTCTGTATGCCACCGTGCAGAACCCCTTCCTCATCACCAAGTATGACGGACTCGACCCGGAAGTATCCAGCGGCATGGACAAGAACCCCTATCCGCGTGCCACGACCTTCCTGCTCGGTCTGAGCCTGCAATTCTAACCACCCCAAAAGCACATCATGATTATGAAACAAAGGTACTTCAAGCATATCCTTCCGGCTGTCCTCCTTACGGCGGCCGGACTGGGGATGGGCTCCTGCGTCAACGACCTCGACATACAGCCCATCGACCCCCAACAGCCTGCCTACAACATCGACCAGAACTTCGCGTTCGCCTACTCCCTGCTGGGCAGCGAAGGAAACCTGGGACTCAGCTCCGACGAGGACAAGGCAGGCTTCTACCGCACCGTGTTCTCCCTGCAGGAGTATCCTGCCGACGGCGTCATCTGGCAGTGGCAGGAGAATGCCGGCATCCCCGCTCTGACCAACCTCAGCTGGGACAACGGCACGAACATCCCCGAGTGGGCATGGCTCCGCCTCGGATACGACGTGACGCAGTACAACCTCCTGCTCGGCAACCTCGCCGGGAAGGACGATGCCGAGAGCGTGAGACGGCGTGCCGAGGTGCGCTTCCTCCGCGCCCTGCACTACTGGTACAACCTCGACCTCTGGGGCGTGGCTCCGGTGAAGGAGGTCTTTGACAACAACAACCCCGTGCCCAAGGCAGGACAGGAGCTCTTCGACTACATCGTGGCAGAGCTGAAAGCCGTCGAGCCGGACCTCTATGCCCCGGGACAGGCTCCCTTCGGACGTGCCGACCGGTCAGCCTGCTGGCTGCTCCTGGCACGCCTCTACCTGAATGCCGAGGTCTACACCGGCACCGCCCACTGGGCAGAAGCCCGCGAGTATGCCAACAAGGTGCTCACCGACGGCTACCACCACCTGACGAACCACTACAAGGCGCTCTTCATGGCGGACAACGACGTCAACATGGCGGTGCGTCCGGAGATCGTCTTCCCCATCCGTCAGGACGGAACACGGATGAAAGAGGCGAGCAGCGCCGCCAAGTTCCTGGTCTGCGCCTCGCGCGACGGTGCCAAGCCGGTCATGCCCGACCTCAGCTCCAACACGTGGAACTGCCTCCTGCTGAAGAGCTCGACCCTCCTCAAGTTCTTCCCCACGCTCGACGACGTCCCTTACCTCAAACCCGAAGACTTCAAGTCGGAGTATGAGAACTTCAGCCGTCAGGAAGTCATAACCTTCGACCGGGAGCACGGCATCGGCACCGACGACATGGTGGCGAAAGCCGGCGACGACCGCGCCCTCTTCTACGGCGGTGTCGGTGGCGGCAAGCACTCGGTGAGCAACGACCGCAACGGCGCACAGCCGACCGACAACTTTGCCGGCGACAAGGGGCTGCGTGTCGTGAAGTGGAGCAACCTCCGCAGCGACGGCAAGCCCGCCAGCGACCCCTCGGACCCCGATACCGACGTACCTCTCTTCCGCACGGCAGAGGCACAGCTCATCGTGGCGGAGACCTACTTCCGCGAGGGCAACAAGGCAGAAGCCGTCAAAGCCATCGCCTCCCTGCAGCAGATGCGCAACCGCAAGGACCTCGTGACGTCCGCCAAGCTCGACGCCGACTACCTGCTCGACGAGTGGTGCCGCGAGTTCTACTGGGAAGGCAGACGCCGCAGCGACCTGCGCCGCTTTGGCAAGTTCACCTCGTCCGACTACCTCTGGGAGTGGAAAGGCGGCGTGAAAGAAGGACGCGGCGTGGACGACAAGTACAACACCTACCCCATCCCCGCCCAGGACTACAAGGACAACCCCAACTACCAGGGCTTCGGAGGAACATGGTACAAGTAAGCAGGCGGGCGCACAACGCCCCGTCAGCTGAATACTAATCCCTAAAAAACAACAAGCAATGAAACGCATCACACTTTATACCCTGCTCGCGGCAATGACACTGGGCGCACCGCTCTTCACGGCTTGCGACTCCGACCGCGACGACAACCCCATCCTGCGAACGGATGCCACGACCTTCACCGTCGACGAACTGGGCACGGCGCCCTACGTCCTCACGGCTGAAGGCGACAACCAGCTCACCCTGAGCTGCACCCAGCCGGACTATGGCTTCCCGGCTGCCGTGACCTACAGCGTCGACATCTGCCTCAACGACCGGTTTGAGGAAGGCAAGACGCAGGCCCTCGGCGACTACAAGGGACACAGCTTCACCCTCAAGAACAAGGACCTCAATGCCGCCGTGGTCAAGCTCTGGCAGGCTGAAAACGAAGGCGACTATGCCGGGAAGGACGCCACCGTCTACTTCCGCGTGAAGGCACGCCTCTCTGCCAACAACAGCGGCGAGACGACCGGCAACCTCGTGCACGCCACGGTACGGATGTTTGCCATCCCCGTCACCGTCGAGCTGCCCGAAGCGATGTACCTCGTCGGGGCTGACATCGGCACGGCATGGAGCACCTGGCAACCGCTGGTTGCCGTCACCGGAATGCCCGGCGAGTTCTGGGGCATGTTCTACTTCAGCGAGGGCGGCGAGTTCAAGTTCGGCAAGTTCGAAGGCGACTGGACCGGCTACGGCGCCATCAAGACGCTGAAGGACGAGGCGGAAGCCGGCGTGACAGGCTCCGACAACATCAAGGTGGGCAAGGCAGGATGGTACATCGTCTGCATCACTGCCAAGGCGAACGCCACGGGCGACAACCTCGACTACACGATGACCTTCCTCCGTCCGGAGGTCTACCTCATCGCCGCCCCGAACGGCACGTGGGGCTACGACGACGCCTGGAAGTTCACGGTGCCTGCGACCAAGGACGGCGAGTTCGTCTCCCCCGCCCTGGCAGGTCCCGACATGCTGCGCATAGCTGTCAAGGCGGGACAGGACTGGTGGCGCACCGAGTTCACCCTCAAGGGCGGCAAGGAAATCGTGTACCGCGCCAACACCGGCGTGGGCGATAACCTCAGCGAGCTGGGTCCCGAGTATGCTGCCAGCGGAAGCAAGGGCAACAAGGTCTACCTGAACTTTGCCAACGGCACAGGTTCCATCAAATAGCAAATACAACTAAAATTATTCTTTCAATAGGTATTCATTCCATAGATTGACCGACGGAGGGCGAGCGACCGGATGCAGACAACCGGTTGCCGCCCTCCGTCCCTTTTTCCCCTGCACCGTCCGTCCGCTCCTGTCATTTTGTCAAAGTGTCAAACGAAGCCGCCGAGAAGGGCCTTCGTTGCGCCAAAATACGGAGGGATGACCGGGAAGGGCATTCTCAGGCGATTCGTCCGGTGCACCTTGACGGCATTTCCGTCCGTTTCCTTCCCTTTTGCACGTTTTTTCTCTTCCTTCGTTCCCTTCCGTCGGTCTTTTCACACGGACGGGCACAATTTCACACCTGCGGAATCGTGTCCCTCCGGGCTCTGAAAAATGAAAACAGGTGGCTGTTTTCGTACGGACGAACGACTACGACGGTGCGGACACGTCGGTACGGTGGTAGTCGTTCGTCCGTACGAAGCCAATCATAGGTGCTTTTGACCGTGTGGATGGGTGCGGAAGATAATTTTTTCGCGTTAGAAAGAGTGTAATTATACAAACGTATGTTTATTCTGATGCGTTCTGACGGACGTCTCTTAAAATATTTAACGCGCGTTTTTCTAATTGGGACAAATTTGCGGATTTGTGCGTTACCTGAAAACGTTGAATTGGGGAAATGTGATGTTAAAACCAGGGAAACGGTGTCATTATGACAAAATGAACAGGCGCCCCTACATTCGCTGCCCGATGGGTCGGGGCAGAAAATCACCATTTTTAGGTATTTCATACCGTCCTGTACGCCTGTACCTTTGCATCCGTAAAAAAGAACGATTATCAACACACACAAACTCAATATGGACAACGCATTCAAGCGGATGGTTCCTGCGACGTTCGCCGCAGCCCTCTCCCTCTCCGTGTCGGCGCAGACCGACACGCTCATGTTCGGCAACCAGGAGTTGCAAGCCATCGAGATTGTAGCGAAATCGAAAGCACGCAAGCTACAGGAACAGGCTTACGCCATCTCCGTGGTCGACCTGAAGGCGAACCACGCCACCTCCACCCCGATGAACAAGATTCTCAACACCGTATCCAGCGTCCGCATCCGCGAAGACGGCGGTGTGGGCAGCAATTACACCTTCGCCATGAACGGCTTCTCCGGCAACCAGGTGAAGTTCTTCCTCGACGGTATCCCCATGGACAACTTCGGCTCCAGCTTCAACCTGGCAAACCTCTCGGCAAACCTCGCCGACCGCGTGGAAGTCTACAAGGGCGTGCTGCCCGTGCATCTGGGAGCCGATGCCCTGGGAGGCGCGGTGAACATCGTGTCCCGCATCAACGCCAACTACCTCGACGCCACCTACAGCGTCGGTTCGTTCAACACCCACAAGGCGAGCGTCAACGGGGCGTACACCAACACACGGACGGGATTCACCCTGCGTGCCAACGCCTTCTTCAACTACTCCAAGAACGACTATAAGGTCTTTGCCCCCATCGTCGACCTGTCGACGGGACGGAACCTGGGCGACCGCTGGGTGCGCCGTTTCAACGACGACTACCACTCGGCGGGACTGAAGATGGAGACCGGACTCGTGGGCAGGCCCTGGGCGGACCAGATGCTCGTGGGCGTCATCCTCTCCGAGAACGACAAGCACATCCAGACGGGAGCGACGATGGACGCCGTGTATGGCAAGGTGAAGTCGAGCAGCTTCAGCCTCATACCTACAATTAGGTATAAGAAGACGAACCTGTTCACGCCGGGACTGGACCTGAGCCTCTACGGCACCTACAACGTGGTGAACACGCATAATGTCGACACCGCTGCCGTGGCATACAACTGGCTGGGCGAGTCCGTCCCTGCCACCAGCCGGGGTGAAGGCTACCTGACCGACGCCCTCATCCAGGAGCGCCAGTGGCAGGGGAACGCCAACCTCAACTACGTCATCAGCGACCACCAGAGCGTGACGCTCAACCACGTCGTGACCGCCATGCGGCGCAAGCAGGACGACAGGGAGTATCCCGACTACCCGATGAACGGGCAGGCACAGCACCTCACCAAGAACATCACCGGACTGGGTTACCAGCTCCGCTTCGACCGCTGGAACATGAACATCTTCGGCAAGATGTATGCCCTCTACTCCTCGTCGCACAAGCTGCGCGACCAGTTCCTGGAGACCGAGCACTGGGAGCAGGTGTCGGAACGCAAGCGGCAGTTCGGCTACGGGGCGGCGGCGACCTACTTCTTCCTCCCCTTCCTCCAGGCAAAGGTGAGCTTCGAACAGGCATACCGCATGCCGGAAGCCATCGAGATGTTCGGCGACGGCTTTATCCAGAAGAGCAACCCGGACCTGCAGCCGGAGAACTCGAAGAATCTCAACATCGGCGTGGGACTGGACAAACGCTTTGAGTCGGGGCACCGCGTCACCGCGGAGGTGAACTACATCTACCGCTACACCAAGGACTTCATCCTCAAGGGCGTCAGCCTGACGAGCGACCCGACGACCTCCTACGAGAACATCGGCAAGGCAGTCACTCATGGCATCGAGGCGACCGCCCGCTACGACTACGACAACCGCTTCCACGTGGGCGGCAGCCTGACGTACCAGGACATCACCGACCGCGAGAAGACGGCGCGCACCACCGACAGCTACGTCGAACAAGGCTCGACGGAGAACGTCTCGTACGGGCAGCGGATGCCGAACATCCCCTACTTCTTCGTCAATGGCGACGCGGGCTACAGCTTCCGCGACTTCCTGGCGCGCGGCAACACGCTCTCCATTGACTACTCGTGCGACTACGTCTACAAGTACTACCTGAGCTTTGCCGGTCTGGGACGGCCGACGAGCAAGAAGTATATCCCGACCCAGTTCGCACACAATGCCTCGGTGAGCTACACGATGCACGACGGACGCTACAGCGTCAGCCTGGAGTGTACCAACCTCACCAACGAGAAGCTCTACGACAACTACCGCCTGCAGAAGCCCGGACGCGCCTTCAACGTGAAGTTCCGCCTGTACTTGTCCAACCTCTAACCCCCTTTCCACACACATGAACTCAATGAAACCATTCAGACTACAGATAGCCGGCTGGGCACTCGCCTGCACGGCACTCGCCGCAACCTTCACCGCTTGCGACGACGACATGGGGAGCCTCGAAGTCCCCAACGAACCCTATGTACTCTCGCTCGGCATCACCTCGGGCAACACGACCACCTACTACGTCGTCACCACCGACGACCTCATGGGCGAGCGGCCCATCAACGCCTACAGCAAGGGCATCGAGCAGAACGGCTACCGCGACTACCAGCAGGCGGAGCAGACGGTCTTCTCCATCGGCGGACTGGGTGTGACCAGCGCCACGGGCATCCAACGGGATGCCGAGGGCTACCTGCAGGAGACGGGCGATTTCGTATTCGACAACACGCCCATCGGCTTCTGTCAGGTGGACGGGGAGAAGATGGCGGCACTGGAACTGCCCAAGTCACCAGGCAAGGGTCAGAACCTGACGTTCTACACGGTCAACATCCGTACCCTGGAGCTGGAGAGCCGCGTCACCACCACTCCCGTGGCGCCGCTGGACGCAGTTGACTGGCCGTCGGTCACCGGCATGACGTATGCAGGAGGGAACCTCTACGTGAGCTACGTCCCCATGAACCCGAACACGTTCGCCACCCCGGCGGTGGACACGGCCTACGTGGCGGTGTACAGCTATCCGGACTTCCGCTTCAAGACGCTCATCAAGGACACGCGACTGGGAAACATCGGCAGCTGGAACGCCTTTAACGGCTTTCAGAAGGACGAGCAGGGCGACGTCATCGCCATGTCGAACACGAGCCTGACGAACGGGTTCTCACAGAGCAACGGCAAGTCCGGCTTCCTGAAAATCAAGGCGGGCGACACACAGTTTGCCGACGACTACTTCTTCGACTACGAGGCACTGACGGGCTACAAGGTCGCCCACTGGCTCTACGTCGGCGACGGCAAGGTGTATGCCGAGGTGTCGACCAACCAGCAGGCAGGCGCCTGGAGCGATGCCGAGGACCTGAGCGTACTCATCGACCTGAACAAGAAGAGCCACACCGTCATCCAGGAAATCCCGCTGCACAGCGGACAGGGCGGACGCCGCTTCGTCGCCTACGCGGAAGGAGGCTACGTCTATGCCCCGATAGCCACCGCGGACGGCGTGTACATCTACCGCACGGAGATTGCCACGGGAAAGGCGGTGCGTGGCGCCAAGATTTCAGCCACCTTCGTAGGCGGACTCTTCCGCCTCGACTGACCGCCTGCTGACCATGAAGAGACTATTCAGCCTTCTGCACCGCTGGCTCGGACTCGTGTCGGGCCTCATCGTGATGGTCGTGTGCCTCACGGGCAGTCTCTATGTGTTCAGGGACGAAGTGGAGGCAGTGTGCGAGCCTTGGCGTCGGGTGCCCGTCCGCGACGCGGAAATGCTTCCCCCTTCGGCGTTGCTGAAGGCTGCGGACGAGGCTTCCGCCCTCACGCTGGGCGCTGCCGGCGAAGCGGCACGGCTCGACGCCTATACCCCACAAGGCACGACAACGACCTACGTCGACCCCTACACGGGAGAAGTCCTGAAGGTCATCCGGCGCGAGCCGGGCGATGCCGGTTTCTTCGCCTTCCTGCTCGACGGTCACCGTAACCTCTGGCTGCCGCGCTCCATCGGCGGTCCGTTGGTGTCCTATGCCGTCCTCGTCTTCTTCCTGGCACTGGTCACGGGGCTGGTCGTCTCCTGGCCGAAACGTTGGAACCGGAAGGCGGTGCAGAGCCACTTCACCTTCCACCGCCCGCTGCGAGCCGCCCGTTTCCGCCTTGACCTGCACAACGTGCTGGGCTTTTATGCCACGCTGCCCCTGCTCGTCCTCTGCCTGACGGGACTGCTCTTCGGACTATCATGGTTCTCCGGAGGGCTCTATCGCCTGGTGTCGGGCGGACAGGTCATGCAGGGTTACAGCCTGCCTTCGTCCGACAGCACGAACGCCGGGACGGACACCCCCTCCATCGACCTCCTGCACGCCCGCCTGAAAGCGGAGGAGCCCGGTGCCGTGCAGTTCTACTACGCGCTGCCGCAAACCGCGTCCGGGGTCTACCGCGTGAGCATCGTCCACGAACGGGGCAGCTACTACAAGCAGGACAACCGCTTCTTCGACCGGTACACCCTCCGCGAGCTGCAAGGCACCGGCCCGTGGGCAGGCAGATACACCGACGCCTCCCCCGCCGACAAGATGATGCGCATGAACCTCGACATTCACGAGGGCCGTATCTGGGGTATATGGGGCAAGATGCTGATGTGTCTGGCATCGCTCGTCGGTGCCAGCCTTCCCGTGACGGGATACCTCTTGTGGTGGAAAAAGAGACGGAGGAAAGCCTAAGGGACAGTTCTCCCGGCCGTGTATCCGGGAACGGGGAAACACGTGGCGGCCCCTGCCGCCTCCTGAAACAAACAAAGCGCGGATGATGCCGATTCTCACATCGACATCATCCGCGCTTGCTATACCTTATATATAAGGTGAACCGGGCACCGGCTGCTTACAGCCCGACCGCCTGCAGCACCTTGTCGGACGCCCCGGCACGACCGTGCACGTACTCGCCCGAACGCTTGCCGCAGTCAGACAGGTAGGCGGCGTCGGTCAGGAAGCGGTCCATCCGGCTGCCGAACGACGCGGCGTCGGTGACCTCAAAGCTGCCTCCTGTGGCAAGCAGCTGACGCGCCTCCTGGAAGCGTTGGTTGTTCGGACCGAACAGGACGGGGACACCGTAGACTGCCGCCTCCAGCACATTGTGGATGCCCACGCCGAAACCGCCGCCCACGTATGCCATCTCACCGTAACGGTAGATGGACGACAACAGGCCGAAGCAGTCGACAATCAGGCAGTCGGCAGCGGCAGCCGTCTCGGGCGTTGCCTGGGTGTAGCGGACGCAGGGACGGCGGAGCTTCCCAATAATCTCCGTGAGGTGACTCTCCCCGATGACGTGCGGAGCGATGATGAGCTTCATCTCCGGATGCGCGTTGAAGTAGGGGATGAAGATATCCTCATCGGGTTGCCACGAACTGCCGGCAACGAGCACGGGACGCCCCTGCTTGAACGCCTCGACGAGGGGAAGCTGCTTCGCCTGCTCGAAAATCTCGATAACGCGGTCAAAGCGCGTGTCGCCCACGACGGTCACGTTGTGGATGCCGAGTGTGGCAAGAAGCTCCCTGGACACTTCGTTCTGCACGAAGAGATGGGTGAAGCGCGTCAGTACCTTATAGTACCGTCCGCCGTACCAGCGAAAGAACACCTGGTTCTTGCGGAAGATGGACGACACGCTGTAGGTGGGGACACCGCGGCGCTGCAGCCCCTTGAGGTAGTTCTGCCAGAATTCGTACTTGATGAAGAACGCCATGCAGGGATGTGCCAGCTTCAGGAACCGGCGGACGTTGCGCGGCGTGTCAAAGGGCAGGTAGCAGATGACATCGGCCCCGGCATAGTTCTTGCGCACCTCATACCCCGAGGGGGAAAAGAAGGTGAGCAGAATCTTATACTCCGGATGGTCGCGCCGGATGCGTTCCATGAGCGGACGTCCCTGCTCGAACTCTCCCAGCGAGGCGGCATGGAACCAGATGTATTGCGCATCCGGCTCAATGTGCTCACGGAGTATCCGGAAGACCTGTGCGTGGCCGCGCACCATGAGCCGCACCTTCTTGTTAAAGAGCGACACCAGCTTGACAGCCATCAGATAGATGCAGATAACGAAACTATACATGGGCGCGGACGGTTATTTCAGGACTTCAATGGCGCGGCGCATGCGGGCGATGGTCTCCTCCTTGCCCAGCACGGAAGAGATGTCGAACATGTGGGGACCCTTGCCTTCGCCCACGAGCGTGAGCCGGAAGGCGTTCATGATGTTGCCCGTGTGATAGCCGTTGTCTTCAATCCACTTCATGACCACCTGTTCCTGGTGTTCCAGCGAGAAGTCGTCGAGGCTCTCCAGCAGGTCGGCAAGACGGGTCATCATCTCGGCGGAATCCTCCTTCCAGCGTTTCTGCACGGTCTTGGGGTCGTATTCCGTCGGGGCTACGAAGAAGAACTTGCAGGTCTCCCACAGTTCCTTGACGAAGTTGACGCGGCCCTTCATCATGCCGACGATTGTGACCACCTTGTCCATCGGGGCGTCGATACCGTGCTCGCGGAGGATGGGCATGAACTGTTCCGCCACTTTCTCATCGCTCATCTTCAGGATGTACTCGTGGTTGAACCAGATTCCCTTGACGTAGTCGAACCGGGCGCCAGCCTTGCTGCAACGGCGGATGTCGAAGAGCTGCACCATCTCGTCGAGCGTCATCAGCTCCTGGTCATTGCCGGGGTTCCAGCCCAGCAGGGCGAGGAAGTTGAGGACAGCTTCGGGCAGGTATCCGGACTCACGGTAGCCCGAGGATACTTCGCCGGTCTTGGGGTCGTGCCACTCGAGCGGGAAGACGGGGAAGCCAAGGCGGTCTCCGTCGCGCTTGCTGAGCTTGCCCTTGCCGTCAGGTTTCAGCAGAAGCGGCAGGTGGGCGAACTCGGGCATGGTGTCTGCCCAGCCGAAGGCACGGTAGAGCAGGACGTGGAGCGGGGCGGACGGCAGCCACTCTTCTCCGCGGATGACGTGGGTGACCTCCATCAGGTGGTCGTCGACAATGTTCGCCAGGTGGTAGGTAGGCAGCTCGTCGGCAGACTTGTAAAGCACCTTGTCGTCGAGGATTGAGGAGTTGATGACCACGTCGCCGCGGATGAGGTCGTTGACGTGCACGTCCTCATTCGGCTCAATCTTGAAGCGGACGACGTACTGCTGCCCTTCGGCGATGAGTCGGTCCACTTCCTCCTTGGGCAGGGTCAGGGAGTTGCGCATCGTGCCACGGGTGTGGGCGTCGTATTGGAAATTGGGGATCTCGGCGCGCTTGGCTTCCAGTTCGGCAGGCGTGTCAAAGGCGATGTAAGCCTTGCCTGCGTCGAGCAGCTGCTGCACGTATTTCTTGTAGATGTCCCGGCGCTCCGACTGGCGGTACGGTCCGTGGCTTCCACCGAAGCTGACGCCCTCGTCAAACTGGATGCCGAGCCACTTGAATGATTCGATGATATAGTCCTCCGCCCCGGGAACAAAGCGGTTGGAGTCAGTGTCTTCAATGCGGAAGATGAGGTCGCCCCCGTGTTGACGGGCGAACAAATAGTTGTATAATGCGGTTCGGACACCTCCGATATGCAACGCCCCCGTAGGACTGGGAGCGAAGCGCACTCTTACTTTTCTTTCTGCCATGCTATAAGTATTATGTAATTAATGCGGCAAAAGTACGACATTTTTTTGGAAGAAGGGTAGTAGCAGCGGACGAAAAAGCCCCGCCGTGCAGGGAGCAGAGCGGGGCGCAATCAGTTCAAGTTGAAGGACGGACCGGTCAGCCGGCGACGTACGGCCCGAATTTTCCGGCAAACAGGTGGGAACCCATCTTGCCCAGCACACTGGCGAGCACACTGGATGCCACACCCAGGAGCACCACCAGCAGGGCATTGCCGCTGCTCACCCCGTAGGCGTAGGCGACGTAGCACTGGAGGAGGGTCACGATGAAGTAGAGGACACTCAACACGATCTTCTGCTTCAGGATGGGTGCCTTCACGGTCTTGTAGCGCAGCTTGCCGCCGACATAGCCGGTCACGGCGCCCAGGATGGACAGCAACGGCAGGACCAGACTGATCATCCAGGTCGCGTCGTACAGACGGTCGTCGAACGTGTCGGGCAGGAAGGTCAGGAAAGGAACAATCAGTGCCACCACGGGCAGGACAAAGGTCATGACGCTGCCGACGATGGGGAAGTGTACGGCAATGGGGTGAATGTGCAAGTCGAGCAACTTGCGGCGGGTTTCATTGATCCGGCGGGGTTTGTATTCCATCCATACGGTCTTCGGATAACCGCAGGCGGGGCATACCTGGTCAATCTTATCGGCTGTGTCAATATAACCACATACACGGCAAATGATGTACCCACTCTTCTTAGCTTCTGGTTTTTGCTCTTCCATATGATTCGTTTATTTGTTTGTTGTTAAGGTTTCGTGCAAAAGTACGCTGAATCTGATTCATAGCCAAAGAAGCCGCCGACTTTTTATCATTCTTCCCTTCCTTTCGTCCCTGTCATTCATGAGGCATTCAAAAATGCAAGGTCTATCGGGAGCAGACCGGACAAGAAGGACTTTCTACTAGAGATTTCTTCATTCTCTGCGCCTCATCCTTCACCGTGTACGACTTTTTGTCTATATTCGCGCCTACTAACCTACAACTTATCAAGTATGCAACTAAAGACCTCTTCGTACAAGGATATCCTCTACAAGTGCATTGTCTACCTTGCCGCCGTCGTCCTCATCGTGTCATTTATGCCAAGCGACGGGCGGTTCAACTACCAGTTCGACAAAGGGAAGCCCTGGCGATACGGGCAACTGGTGGCAACGTTCGACTTCCCCATCTACAAGGATGAAGCGCGCGTGAAGCAGGAGGAGGACAGCGTGCTGCGCCAGCTCCAGCCCTACTTTGACCTGGATGCGTCGGTGGCCGACCAGCAGCTGCTGAAGCTGAACTCCAACAACGGCTACGCCTTCCGCCTGCCCACCACCGCCTACCTGCGCCACATCGAGCGCACACTCCGGGACATCTACCAGCACGGAGTCATCTCCAACGCCGACGCGTCGCGACTCGCCGAGATGCAGGTCAGTCAGGTGCAACTGGTCGAGAAGAACCTGGCACGTGTCATGGAGGCTGACAGGCTCCTCACCGTCAAGGCGGCGTATGAGTACCTTATCAACGCCGACACACTGCGCTACAACAAGTCCGTCCTCCAGCAGTGCAACCTCAACGACTACATTGTCCCCAACCTCACCTACGACGAGGAGAAGTCCGAGACCGCCCGGCAGGAACTCCTGGGCAGCATCTCCGCCGCACAGGGCATGGTGCTCCGCGAGGAGAAAATCGTGGACCGCGGCGAGATTGTGACCGATGACATCTACAACAAGCTGCTCTCCTACGAGAAGGAGTCGCTCAAGCGCAGCGACACGACGAGCCAGCAACGGCTCATCTGGCTGGGGCAGTTCCTCTTCGTGGGCATCTTCATGGGCGCCCTCTTCATCTTCCTGGAACTGTTCCGCCGGGACTACTTCGCCAACCGGCGCAGCCTGCTGCTGCTCATCTCCCTCGTGTCGCTCTTCCCCATCCTCACCTCGCTGATGATGGAGTACAACCTCCTGAGCGTCTATATCCTCCCCATCGCACTGCTCCCCATCACCATCCGTGTGTTCATGGACTCACGTACCGCCTTCATGGCACACATGGTGAGCATCCTGATGTGCTCCATCGTCCTGCGCTATCCCTATGAGTTCCTCCTGCTGCAGACCGTAGCGGGACTGACCGCCATCCACAGCCTGCGCGAACTGTCGCAACGCTCGCAGCTCTTCCGCACCGCCTTCTGCATCACCCTGCTCTACTGCCTGACGTACTTCTCCTATGAACTCATCACGGAGAACGACCTCTCGAAGCTCAACGCGGCGATGTATGTCAACTTCCTCATCAACGGTGTCCTGCTGCTCTTCACCTACCCCTTCCTCTTCGTGGTGGAGAAGATGTTCGGCTTCACCTCCAACGTCACGCTCGTCGAGCTGTCGAACATCAACCATCCGCTGCTCAGACAGCTGTCCGAGGTGGCGCCCGGCACGTTCCAGCACACCATGCAGGTGGCAAACCTTGCCGCCGAAGCTGCCAACAAGATTGGCGCCAAGAGCCAGCTCGTGCGTACGGGGGCACTCTACCATGACATCGGGAAGATGGGCAACCCGGTCTTCTTCACCGAGAACCAGAACGGTGTGAACCCACACAAGAACCTCACCTACGAACAGAGTGCGCAGGTGGTCATCAACCACGTGACCTACGGCATGAAGCTCGCCGAGAAGCACAACCTGCCCAAGGTGATACGCGACTTCATCACCACCCACCACGGTGCCGGAAAGACGAAGTACTTCTACATATCTTATATGAACGAGCATCCCGGCGAACCCATCGACGAGAGCATCTTCACCTACCCGGGACCGAACCCGTGGACGCGGGAACAGGCCATCCTGATGATGGCAGACTCCGTCGAGGCGGCGTCACACAGCCTGAAGGAGTACACCGAGGAGAGCATCAACGGACTGGTCGATAAAATCATCGACTCCCAGATGGCGGACGGCTTCTTCCGCGAATGCCCCATCACCTTCAAGGACATTGCCACCATCAAGGCGCTCTTCAAGGAGAAGCTGAAGGCGGTCTACCACACCCGCATCAGCTACCCCGAGCTCAAGAAATAGGAACGGACGGGGACCGCCTCGCCGACAAACTACCGGCAGCGGTCCTCCGTCATGCCGTCCGCCTGTTTCCCCCTTCACAAAAACGATTCCCTTTTGCCCATGCTTTACGTCGATGTCATCCTGCCTTTGCCCCTGGCAAACCGCTACACCTATTCCCTTCCCGAAGCACTTGAAGGACAAGTCGCCGAGGGCAGCCGCGTCATTGTGCCCTTCGGACGCAAGAAGTTCTACACGGCACTCGTCGCACGCATCCACAGCGACCCGCCCACCGGCTATGAGATAAAGGACGTCGTGGAGGTGCTCGACCCCCACCCCATCCTCCTGCCGGGACAATTCCGTCTGTGGGAGTGGATTGCCTCTTACTATCTCTGTACACCCGGCGACGTCTACAAGGCGGCACTTCCGTCGGGCATGAAGCTGGAGAGCGAGACCATCGTGACCCTCAACACCGACTACGAGCCGGACATCCCCCTCTCCGTCCGCGAACAACAGGTGCTCGACCAGCTGACGGCAGACCCCGAACAGTGCATCACCCAGCTGGAGAAACACGCCGAACCGGGGCGCAACCTCCTTCCGGTGGTCAACAGCCTGCTTGCCAAAGGGGCGATACACATCAAGGAGGAGCTGAAACGCAGCTACAAGCCCAAGACCGAGGCACGGGTGAAGCTCGGCAAAGGATTTGACACGGAGGAGCGCATCCGTCCGCTGTTCGACGAACTGGCACGCGCCCCCAAGCAACTCGCCCTGCTGATGAAGTACCTGGAGCTGTCGGGCTTCTTCAACAACGCCTCTACCCTCCGCGAGGTCAGCAGGAAGGAGCTGCTGGCACGCGCCGACGCCACTCCTGCCGCCTTTACCGGACTGACGGAGAAGGGCATCTTCGAGACGTACCAGTATGAAGTGGGGCGGCTGGACAAGGCGCACACCGCCACCATCGACATCAATCCGCTCAACGAGGCACAGCAGGCAGCCTTCGACGCCATCACCGCCTGCTTCCGCGAAAAGAACGTCTGCCTGCTCCACGGCGTCACGTCGAGCGGCAAGACGGAAATCTACATCCACCTCATCCGCCGCACCATCGAGGCGGGGCGTCAGGTGCTCTACCTCCTGCCCGAAATCGCCCTCACCACCCAGATTACCGAACGCCTGCGCCGCGTCTTCGGCAACCGCATCGGTATCTATCACTCCAAGTTCCCCGATGCCGAACGGGTGGAAATCTGGCAGAAGCAGCTGAAGCCCGAAGGACACTACGACATCATCCTCGGCGTCCGCTCGTCGGTCTTCCTCCCGTTCCACAACCTGGGGCTGGTCATCGTCGACGAGGAACATGAGACCACCTACAAGCAGCAGGACCCGGCACCGCGCTACCACGCCCGCGACACCGCCATTGTCCTTGCCGGGATGCACGGTGCGAAGGTGCTCCTGGGAACTGCCACGCCAAGCATCGACACCTATCACAACGCCCTCGCCGGGAAATACGGACTGGTGCAACTGGGCGAACGCTACAAGGACATGCAGCTGCCCGACATCCGCATCGTCGACATCAAGGAGCTGGCACGAAAGAAGATGATGAACGGGCCGTTCTCTCCCGACCTGCTCGCCGAGGTGCGCCGCGCCTTGGAACAGCACGAGCAGGTCATCCTCTTCCAGAACCGTCGCGGCTTTGCACCGATGGTGGAGTGCCGCGTCTGCGGCTGGGTGCCCAAGTGCAAGAACTGTGACGTCAGCCTGACGTACCACAAGGGACTCAACCAGATGACCTGCCACTACTGCGGCGCCACGTATGACGTCCCGCACCTCTGTCCTGCCTGCGGCAGCGTCGAGCTGGTCAACCGGGGCTTCGGCACGGAGAAAATCGAAGACCACATCCGCGCCGTCTTCCCCGACGCCAAGGTGGCACGCATGGACCTCGACACGACCCGCAGCCGCTCGGCATACGAGCGCATCATCTCCGACTTCCAGTCGGGGCGCACCCACATCCTCATCGGCACGCAGATGGTCAGCAAGGGACTGGACTTCGACCACGTCAGTGTCGTGGGCATCCTCAACGCCGACACCATGCTCAACTATCCCGACTTCCGTGCCCACGAACGTGCCTTCCAGCTCATGGCGCAGGTGGCAGGGCGTGCCGGCCGGCGGGACAAGCGCGGACTGGTCATTCTCCAGACGAAGTCGCCCGAGCTGCCCGTCATCCGCCAGGTCGTCGCCAACGACTACCGCGCCATGTACGACGAGCAGACCGGCGAGCGCACCGTCTTCCACTACCCGCCCTTCTGCCGCCTCATCTACGTCTACCTCAAGCACCGCAAGGAGGAGGTGGCTGCCCAGGCGGCAAACATCCTGGCGGCATGGCTCCGCACCGCCTTTGGCGAACGGGTGCTCGGTCCCGACAAGCCGCCCGTGGGACGGGTTCAGCTGCTCTTCATCAAAAAGATTGTCATCAAGCTTGACCTCGGCATGTCCGGCAGCAAGGTACGTGACTACCTGCTCACCGCCCAGCAGCGTCTGCTCGCCGACGAGCGTTTCCGTTCACTGACGGTCTATTACGACGTCGACCCCATGTAGGCGCGCGTGCCCATTTTCCATCCCTTCAGCTGAGCCTTGCCGTAACCATCTTGCCCGACTGCCGGGCGATGACGCAGGAATAGACAAGTGCCTGACAAACCGGGCACTTGCCTTCAGCGAGCGACAAGCCTGCCCTTAATGAACCAAAGTATAATACTTAGGGGGTCTAAGTATAATACTTAGGCAGGCAAAGTATTATACTTTGGTCCCTGTATCCCGTGCTTGTACGTTCAACCGGGCACAACATTCACAAGCTGATCCTTTGTGGAAAAGACGGAAGTTGATTATTTTCGCCGTCAGAACCAATCCATCACATCCATGAAACCGATTCTATTACCATTGGCTGCGGCAGCGCTCCTGCTGTCCGTGTCTTCCTGTGTGACAAAAGAGAAATACATGCTTGCCGAGAACGGACGGCTGGAGGCCTTGGCACGTGCCGACCGGCTGGGCAGTGAGTTGAACCTTGCCCGGACGGACATCAGCCGTCTGTCTGACCAGGTGACGCGCCTGGTGCAGGACACCACCCGACTGGGGAACAGCCTCCGTGCCTACCAGCAGATGCTTGCCGGCAACGTTGATTCGCAAGAGAAGCTCACCGCCATGCTCAACAAGAAGATGGAGCAGCTCGCCGAACGCGAGAATACCATCAACGAGCTGCAAAGCATGATTAACGCCCAACAGGAGAAGGTACAGGCGCTGCTGAACAGCGTGAAGGATGCCCTGCTGGGCTTCAACAGCGACGAACTGACCGTCCGCGAAGAGAACGGCAAGGTATACGTGGCGATGAGCGACAAGCTGCTCTTCGAGTCGGGCAGCGCCCGGGTGGACAAGCGCGGCAAGGAGGCACTCGCCAAGCTCGCCAACGTGCTCAACCAGCAGACGAACATCGACGTCTACATCGAGGGGCACACCGACAGCAAGCCCATTCACACCACACAGTTCAAGGACAACTGGGACCTGAGTGTCGTCCGTGCCACATCCGTCGTCCGCATCCTGACCGAAGAGTATGAGGTCAACCCCCTGCAGATTCTGCCCTGCGGACGGGGCGAGCACATGCCCGTCGCCGACAACGAGACCGCCGAAGGACGTGCACGCAACCGCCGCACCGAAATCATCATGGCACCGAAGCTCGACGAGCTTTACAAACTGCTTAACACCACCGACGAATGATAAACAAACTCAAACAGCGGCTGAACCAACTCTACTTCAAGGACACTTCGTTCGTCGACCTGATGACGAAGCGCATCTATAACATCCTGTTGGTAGCCAACCCCTACGACGCGTTCATGCTCGAAGACGACGGACGCATCGACGAGAAGGTGTTCAACGAGTACATGAACTTGAGCCTCCGCTACCCGCCGCGCTTCACACAGGTGTCGACCATGGAGGAGGCGTGGCAGCGGCTCGACAAGATGGGCTACGACCTGGTCATCTGCATGCCGGGCAGCGACAACAGCGACGCGTTCGACATTGCCCACAGCATCAAGAAGCGTTACCCGTACATCCCGCTCGTCGTGCTCACCCCGTTCTCACACGGCATTACCGCCCGCATGGAACATGAGGACCTGAGCATCTTCGAGTATGTCTTCTGCTGGCTGGGCAATACCGACCTGCTGCTCTCCATCATCAAGCTCATCGAGGACAAGATGAACCTGGCACACGACGTCAAGGAGGTCGGAGTACAGATGATTCTCGTGGTGGAGGACTCCATCCGCTTCTACTCGTCCGTGCTGCCCAACCTCTACCGCTTCGTGCTGGAGCAGAGCAAGGAGTTCGCCACCGAGGCACTCAACGGCCACCAGCGGACGCTGCGTATGCGCGGACGTCCGAAAATCGTGCTGGCACGCACCTACGAGGAGGCAATGACCCTCTACGAGCAATACCAGGACAACATCCTCGGGGTCATCTCCGATGCCTCCTTCCCCCGTGAGGGAGAGAAGGACCCTCAGGCAGGCGCCCGTCTGCTGGGCGAGATACGTGCCCGCGACCCGTACATGCCGCTCATCATGGAGTCGTCGGAGACGGCGAACCGTGACGTAGCCCACCTCTTCGGGGCAAGCTTCGTCGACAAGAACTCCAAGAAGATGGGGGTCGACCTGCGCGACGCCGTCTCACAGAACTTCGGCTTCGGCGACTTCATCTTCCGGGACCCCGCGACGATGAAGGAGATAGCCCGCGTGCACAACCTGAAAGAGTTGCAGAACATCATCTTCACCATCCCTCGCGAATCGCTCTACTACCACATCACGCGCAACCACATCTCGCGCTGGCTCTACTCACGCGCCATGTTCCCCGTGGCGGAGTTCCTGAAGAGCATCACCTGCGACTCCTACGAGGACATCGACGCCCACCGGCAAATCATATTCGACGCCATCGTCAAGTACCGCCGGATGAAGAACCGGGGCGTCGTGGCGGAGTTCATCAAGGAACGCTTCGACAGCTACTCCAACTTCGCCCGCATCGGAGAAGGCTCGCTGGGCGGCAAGGGACGCGGACTGGCATTCATCGACAATCTCGTGAAGCGTCACGTGGAGTTCGAGTCGTTCGAGAATGCCACGGTGACCATCCCCAAGACCGTGGTCCTCTGCACCGACCTCTTCGACGAGTTCATGGACACGAACAACCTGTACCAGCTCGCGCTGAGCGACGTGCCCGACGAGGTCATCCTGCGCCACTTCCTGCGTGCCAAGCTGCCCGACCGGCTCATCGACGACTTCTTCGCGTTCTTCGAGGCGGTGAAGGCGCCCATTGCCATACGCTCGTCGAGCCTGCTCGAGGACTCGCACTACCAGCCGTTTGCAGGCATCTACTCCACCTACATGATACCCTACCTGGACGACAAGTACGAGATGCTGCGCATGCTGAGCGACGCCATCAAGGGTGTGTACGCGTCAGTCTACTACAAGGACAGCAAGGCGTACATGCAGGCGACGAGCAACGTCATCGACCAGGAGAAGATGGCAGTCATCCTCCAGGAGGTGGTGGGCACACAGCACGGCGACCGCTACTACCCGACGCTCTCGGGCGTGGCGCGTTCGCTCAACTATTACCCCATCGGGGAGGAAAAGGCGGAAGAGGGCGTGGTCAGCCTCGCACTGGGACTGGGCAAGTACATCGTCGACGGCGGACTGACCCTGCGCGTCTGTCCTTACCATCCCAACAAGGTGCTTCAGACGAGCGAACTGGAACTTGCCCTGCGGGAGACACAGACGCAGTTCTACGCCCTCGACACGAAGAACATCGGCGAGAACTTCTCGGTCGACGACGGGTTCAACATCCTCAAGCTGCCCGTCAAGGAGGCGGAAGCGGACGGTGCGCTCACCTACATCGCGTCGACCTACGACCCGTATGACATGGTTATCCGCGACGGCATCTATCCGGGCGGACGCAAGGTCATCACCTTCGCCAACGTGTTACAGCACGACGTGTTCCCACTGGCAGACATCCTGCGTCTGGCACAGCAGTACGGTCAGGGCGAGATGCGCCGTCCGGTGGAAATCGAGTTCGCTGCCAACCTGAACGACGACCGCACGGGCACATTCTACCTGTTGCAGATACGCCCCATCGTCGACTGCAAGAAGATGCTGGAAGAGGACCTCTCCACCATCCCCGACGAGGACGTCATCATCCGTTCGAACAACTCGCTGGGGCACGGCATCATGGACGAGATGCAGGACCTGGTCTATGTGAAGACCGACGGCTATTCGGCATCCAACAACCAGCTCATCGCCTACGACATCGAGAAGCTGAACGCGGAGTTCCTGCGCGAAGGGAAGAACTACATCCTCGTGGGCCCCGGCCGTTGGGGAAGCAGCGACACGTGGCTGGGCATCCCCGTGAAGTGGCCGCACATCTCGGCAGCGCGCGTCATTGTCGAGGCAGGTCTGACGAACTACCGCGTCGACCCCAGCCAGGGGACGCACTTCTTCCAGAACCTGACATCCTTCGGCGTGGGCTACTTCACCGTCAATGCCTACCGCAACGACGGCATCTACGACCAGGCATACCTCGACTCACTGCCCGCAGTGCACGAGACGAAGTTCCTCCGCCACATCCACTTCGACCGTCCGCTGGTGGTCAAGATGGACGGCAAGAAGAACATCGGGGTCGTCATGAAGTGAGCCGGAGCACCCGTCCTCCAGGACAGGTCCCTACAAAAAGACACGGAAGCACAGCCTTTCAAAGCAGCCTGCGCTTCCGTGTCTTTCTTTTCTTCACTGACGGGAAGACGGATACCCCGAAAGGAGGAGAGGACGGAACGAGAAGAAATCAGTCTTCCTCCAACCCAAATCACATTAGACTTGGGTTCAAACGATAGTTCGTACTCCGTCCGCCGTCTTCAGCAGATATCAAGATACCTTTCGCAATGAGGTCCGTGATGTCTCTGAGAGCAGTAGCCTGTGAAGCCTTGGTTATTTTCGCCCACTTGGAAGTGGTAAGCTTCCCCTCAAACCCTTCCCAAAGGAGGTTGACCATCTTCACCTGCCGTTCATTCATGAGAATATCCTTATGCCGTTGCCAGAACTGTGCCTTGCAGACAACCTTCCGTATAGTCATTTCCGCATGAAGGAGCGCCTTTCGGATGGTCTGCAGAAACCACATGAGCCATCCCGTTATCTCAGTCGAACCCTGGGTCGTGCGTTCCAAAGCTTCATAGTAGGATTTCCGTTCGCGGAGAATCTCAGCCGACATGCTGTAAAACCTGAGCGGAAAACCATCAGCTCTCGCCAACAACATATCTGTAATCGTCCGTGTCAGACGTCCGTTCCCGTCATCAAACGGATGAATCGCCACAAACCACAAGTGGGCTACGGCAGCTTTCAGGATCGGGTCCATGGCATCGCCGTCCCTGTTCACCCAATCCAAGAACTCATCCATCATGCCGGGCACGGCATCTGAAGGCGGTGCCTCATAATGCACCCTCTCCTTTCCCATTGCTCCGGATACAACTTGCATCGGTTCACTTCCGGTCCGATAGGCTCCGACCGTAATGGGATACATGCCGCTCCGTCCCATCGGGAAGATAGCTGCATGCCAATTGAATAAACGCTCGTGACTCAGGGGCTGACAGCTGTTTCTGACGGCATCCAGCATGACTTGCACAATGCCTTCCGTATAATGGTCCGGACGAGGAAGTCCGACCGTCTCAACCCCTAAATGCTCCGCAATGGACGAACGCACTCTGTCGGAATTCAGTATGACACCTTCTATCTCACTGGAACGCACGATGTCCTCCGTCATGACATCCAGTGAAGCCTTGCTTTGGACATCAAAGCCCAGACTGCCCATCATCCCCTGTATTTTTCCTTCGAGGTTACGGACGTCTGCAAGGAGACTAATCAGCGCAGAGTCATCCCACGTAAATGCAGGCCATGTTGGATATTGCCAAATATAAATAGGTCTCATAAGCGTATCATTACCGTGCAAAGGTAAGGCTCTGACGTGAATAAGCAAGCTATTCGCGTCAAAATATGACGAGAATAGGCCCGTTAATCTCGTCACTGACTCCTCCGGGCAACCGAACCGGACTGGTAATCGATACGTGACGATGAAAAAAAAACGCGACCATGCACGCAAATTCCCAGCTCTGCATGACGCATTGTTCGCTCAAATCCCTATATTTGCGAAGAGATTAATATTTACCAATTCCTAACCATTAATCACATTATCACCATGGACTACAATCCTCTAGATTCTAAACCCGAGTGTCCGAAAACATGGATGGTCGAATCCGTCCTTGCTACCATCTTCTGTTGTCTTCCCTTTGGTATCGTCGGCATCATCAATGCCTCCAAGGTAAGCTCACTCTATGCCTCCGGTCGTTACGACGAGGCTCAACAAGCCAGCAAGGACGCCGGCAAATGGACCAAGATTGCAGCAGGAGTCGGCATCGTAGGCGGCATCCTTTATCTGCTCTTTCTCCTGATTTTCGGCTTCAGCGGCATGGCAGACCAACTCTGACCGGTCTGAAACAGGCTGTGCCTGCATCGGTTCACATACAGAGGCACAAACCTACAGGACGGATACTTCCGGGCAACTACCGGGGACTCCGCTCTGTATGTTTGTGCCTCTGCTGTTGTTTATGCTAGCGCACCTTTCCTTCCCGGATTGCCTCCAGCAGTCCGGCACAGGCGTCCTCCAGGATGTCGAGCACGTTCTCGAAACCGGATGCTCCGCCATAGTACGGGTCAGGCACGTAGTCCACCACCTTATGGACACAGTAGTCAGCCATGCGGCGTATCTTGGCTTCTTCCTCCACGCCGGGAGCACGTTCGCGCAAGTCATCCACGTTGCGGTCGTCCATCCCGATAATCAGGTCGAAGTCATAGAAATCGTCTGTCGTCACCGGACGCGAACGGTGCGTCAGCGTGTAACCGCGCCGTGCGGCATGCGCCCGCATCCGTGGGTCGGGCAGTTCGCCCTGATGATAACTCAGGATGCCTGCTGAGTCGACAGCAATCTCCTTTTCCATTCCTGCACGGCGCACCAAGGTGCGCATAATCTCTTCTGCCGACGACGAGCGGCAGATGTTCCCTAAACAAACGAATAACAGTTTCATGCCGCAAAGATAAACAAGCAATGGACAACTGGCAATGCCCGGTAGGTCTCATTGTCCAATTGCCCATTGCTTATTGTTCATTGTCAATTATCAATTGTCCATTGTCAATTGTCCATTGTCAATTGATAGAGTATCCCGCTTCCTCCACCGCCTTGCGCAGTGTCGCCAGCGGAAGTTCCTCTCCGGCAAACTCTACCGTGGCAACGGGAGGGTCGAGTGTGACGGTAGCCGTCACGCCGGGGATACTGTTCAGAGCTTTCTCTACATGCATGCGGCAGTGGTTGCACATCATGCCGCCAATGGTGTATTGCTTCTTCATAACTTCTGGTTGTTTTATAGGTTCAACATCATTTGTTTCCATCAATTTCTTTCCCTTCAGCCGCAGGCTGTTCGTCACGACACTGACACTGCTCATCGCCATCGCCGCTCCGGCAATCATCGGGTTCAGCAGAAAGCCTGTGAAAGGATAGAGCACGCCGGCAGCCACGGGCACCCCGATGAGGTTGTAGATGAATGCCCAGAACAGGTTCTGACGGATGGTGCGCACGGTCTGTGCCGACAGGCGGATGGCTGCGGGCAACTTGAGCAGGTCCGACGAGATGATGGTCATCTTCGCCACGTCCATCGCGATGTCACTGCCCTGTCCCATGGCAATGCCCAGGTCTGCCTGTGCCAACGCCGCACTGTCGTTGATGCCGTCGCCCACCATTGCCACCCGGTGACCTTCCGTCTGCAACTGCTTCACGAACGCTGCCTTCCGGTCAGGGAGCACCCCGGCACGGTAATGGCTGATGCCCGCCTGACGTGCCACGGCGGCTGCCGTGCTCTCGTTGTCACCGGTGAGCATGTATACGGTCACGCCCATCTTCTCCAGCTCCTGCACTGCTTTCGGCGACGAAGCCTTCAGCCGGTCTGCCACGGCAAGCACAGCCCACACACGCTCCTCGTCGGCAAACCAGACTACGGTCTTCGCCTCGGCTGCGTATGCCTCGGCACGCTGCAACAACTCTGCGGGGATGTCCACCCGGTGCTCATCGAGCAGGCGGCGGTTGCCTGCCAGGTAGAGCCTGCCGTCGACACGTCCCTTCACGCCTCGTCCCGTCAGGCTCTCGAAGCCTTCCACCGGACGGACCGCCTCATCGACCGACGCCGCCACCGCCTCAGCCAGTGGATGTTCGGACAATGCCTCCAGGCTACGCAGGGCAGCACGCACCCGTTCATAACCCGGCTGTGCACTGACGTCAGTCACCACCGGACGCCCTTCGGTGAGCGTTCCCGTCTTGTCTAGCACCACGGCATCCACCCGTCGTGCCACCTCCAGGCTCTCGGCGTCCTTGATGAGGATGCCGTGTTCAGCCCCCTTGCCTATGCCCACCATGATTGCCGTCGGTGTGGCAAGCCCCAGCGCACAAGGGCAGGCGATGATGAGCACCGTGACGGCTGCCAGCAGTCCGTGTGTAAATCCGTCGGCAGGAGCCAGTCCCCACCAAAGCAGGAACGCCAGCAGGGCAAGGCTCATGATGGTGGGCACGAAGATGGCGGCTATGCGGTCGACCAGCTTCTGCACGGGAGCCTTGCTGCCCTGTGCGTCCTGCACGAGCCGGATGATGTGCGACAGCATCGTGTCGGCTCCCACCTTCTCGGCTGTGAAACGGAAGCTGCCACGCTGGTTGACTGTCCCGGCATACACCCTCGCCCCGGCTTCCTTGCGCACCGCCATTGGCTCTCCGCTGAGCATGCTCTCGTCCACGTAAGAGCTGCCTTCAGTCACTGTCCCGTCGACGGCAATCCGTTCGCCGGGCTTCACCAGCAGCACATGCCCGGGCAGCACGTCAGCAATGGGGCACTCACGCAGACTTCCGTCCGTCATCACCCGAGTGACCTGACGGGGTTGCAGCCCCATGAGCTTGCGGATGGCGGTCGAGGTGTTTCCCTTCGCCCGTTCCTCCAGCAGACGCCCCAGCAAGATGAAGGCGATGATGACGCTCGACGCCTCGAAGTAGACATGAGGCTCCAGTCCGCGTGACAGCCAGAACGAGGGGAAGAGCATGTTGAAGAGGCTGAACACGTAAGCGATGCCCGTGCTCACTGCCACCAGCGTATCCATGTTTGCCGTGCGGTGACGGAACTGCCTCCAGGCATTGACGTAGAAGTCACGTCCCAACCAGCCGACGACCGGGGTGGCAAACGCCCACATGAGGACGTTGGCATGAGGCATGTCCATGAAGAACATCCCGATGACGGCGACGGGGAGCGACAGCACGACCGCCCACGTGGTGCGGAACTTCAGCCGGCGGTACTTCGCCTCGTGGGCATCCTCCACCAGCCGGTCACGGTCTGCACCCTTGTCGACCAGCAGGTCGTATCCCTCCTCCACCACCGCCTGCTTCAATTCCTGGGGCGAACACAGGTCCGAGTCATACTCCACCGTAGCCGTGGCTGCGGCATAGTTCACCCCGACGTCTTTCACTCCATGCTGCCGGCGCAGGGTCTTGTCGACCCGTGCCGCGCAGGCAGCGCAACTCATCCCCAGCACGGGGAACGTATCTTTCTGCATACTCATAGCTCGATTCTCCTGTTTTAGGTTTACGGAGGCAAAGGTACAGGGTTTTCCCGTCGTCCGCGTTACAGAATTATGGATGGGAGTTATAAGATTTCCGTTGCAAACCGCTAACTTTGGAGCGGCAGATGAGGCCAACGACTGAAGCAACGACCTGAACATGAAAGCAAACCACAAACCATACCTGTCCTTCCACCTGCGGACGGTCCTCCTCGGCGGTATCGTCGTCCTGCTGGCAGGCATCCTCTATTTCGCCTACAATCCTGCCACTTCCGCCTTCTTTCCCCGCTGTCCGTTTCTGATGGCTACCGGACTGAAATGTCCGGGTTGCGGCTCCCAACGGGCATTGCACAGCCTGCTTCATCTAGACTTCGTGCAGGCTTTCCACTACAATGCCTTCCTGGTGCTTTCCCTTCCCCTGCTCCTCCTGCTGCTCTTTGCTGAAGCCATCCGCACCCGTTACCCCGCCTTCTATGCAGCCGTCCAACGTCCGGCATACCTCCTGACCTACCTGGCACTGGTCATCGGTTGGACCATCGTCCGCAATCTCTTCGGCTTCTGATGCACGGACGGGAGGTTAAGAAATGATTTTTGCAAGAAATTTGCCGAAGTGCAGGAAAAAGACAGGCAACTTACCATGTTCCAATTCATCTTGAACTCACGTTATATTATCTTATTGCATCTTGGTATGGGCAGAATTACCCTTTTTCCATGCTATAGCCGATTCTGTTAGTCTATATCTTTGCTTTGGATGATTGGGCTGTTCAGGATACATTGGCTCAATTGCACCATCTTCCAACGTTGGAAGAAAATAGTTTTTCCGGAATGATGTACGATGTCTGAAGCCCATATTTGACATTATTTCATTCATAGTCATATAGTCTTCACTCATTGAAAGAATCATTTCTTGAACTTGAGCGGTACTTGGTCGGTAGTTGAGCGGTACTTGGTCTCTTTAGTTGCTTGCTTATCCTCCTTGTCTGTCTTTATTGTGACGGATGCGAAATCGGGTCGCTTGAACGTGATAGTTACAAAACCACCGTTGGAAGACCATGTAGGAGCTTCCACTCCTTGTGCCTGACAAGCATCCATGATACGCTTTGCACCGCTCCCCCAGTTTTCCAGATAAGTCATCCGATAAAGAGCTTCCGCCACTTTCAGGTTATGCGGATACGACTCATGATAAATCCCCTCCACTAACAAAATGACAAAACGTCAAACGAATCGCCTGAGAAGGGCCTTCCTTGGAACAAAACATGAGTTGGTGACCGGGAAGAGCCTTCTCAGGCGATTCGCAAAATACATGATGACACCCTTCTGACCATTCTTATATCCTTCTGCCTTGATTCGAATAAAAAGCAGTTCTTTCATCCACTAAAATGAAAGAGAAGCCTGCAATTTCATAATTTGAGAAATGAACACTGCACACGCAAACTAGAGGTGAAAGAAGGTGAAATTCGGTATATTGTTGCTATCTGTCGAGAAAATCAAATGTTCGACTCGCGAAACAATATTGTTTGGCGAGTCAAACAATATTGTTTGAGATGGCAAACACAAGTGTTTGATGCGTGAAACAATATTGTTTGAAGGTATAAACATGCAACTTTCAGCGTTAAATGGAATGTTTATGCGTCCAAAAGCGCATATCTATTCCTAAAAAAACCTACTTTACCTGTTTTTCCAAAAATACGCGTTAGCCGGAAAAGACAGAAATGCCGATTCTGTCAAGCAAATCCCGCCTTTTGCTTTCTTTCCGTTTTGCGGAATCTTTACATCAGGGGAGAGGCTGTTCTGTCATCTCTCCTATTGCTTTTTCCAAAAAGAAAAATAACTTCCGGTTATCTTTACCAGACACGAAAGAAAACTCGTACATTTGCGAAACAACCCTGTGAAGAATACGGAAATTTATGCAATTCCAATCCCGTTTCCTTCACGATTCATTCTCAATTCCTAAAGACTTTATCCGGCGCGATACAGTGTAATCTATTTTTATTTATATTTGCGGACAAGATAACCATTCACAATTCATCATCATGAAAATCTTATCACAAATCACCCTGTTGCTTTGCCTTCTTTTCGCTGTAGGGTGCAGCGATGACGATCCCCAATACTCTATTCGTCCGTATCACCTCGATGAGGATGTCCGTCTGCAAGCCGTTCAAAAGGAACTGGTGACCATCAACGATGAAGCTTCCTTCAAGGCGCTGTTTGAGTCCAATGCTCCGGAATCCGGCATTGACTTCAGCAATTCTTCCCTTGTATTCGTGTGGGGAGAGACCTCGGGTGAACTGGTTGATGTGTTCAAGGAAGTGCTTCCGCGTGCCGAAAACTACCTCCTGAATGTATCCGTCACGACCAGCAGCCATGTTTCTGCAACACGCACCTGGTTCGTCGGCTACATCGTCCCGAAATTCAAGGCTGCCAACTTCACACTGCAGCTGTCTGAACACAGCCTCTGAGAATGTGACGGACGGCTGACAAGGAAACAGGTTCCGCCAACTTGTTCCGATACATAATAAAAGAAGAAGGAAGTACCTGAGCCCCTGTGGCATCCGGTTCTTCCTTCTTCTTTTTTTGCACATCTGCTTCCGTCGACTGACGGCAAGTGAATCGTCATCAGACTGCATCCAACGGCTTGCGCAGGTTCTTCTTCTCCTGTTTGAAGCGGCTGGGAGTCATTCCCGTGACACTCTTGAACTGTGCACTCAGGTGGGCAGTGCTCGAATAGTTCAGCAGGTCGGCAATCTGGCTGAGCGACAGTTCGTCATAGACCAGCAGCTCCTTCACGCGCTCGATTTTCTGGGCGATGAAATATTTCTCGATGGTCGTCCCTGTCACCTCCGAAAAGAGCTTGCTCAAGGCACTGTAATCATGGTGCAGATGCTCCGTCAGGTAGTCTGACAGGTTGGTGCGGAGTGCACTGTTCTTGTGATGCACCAGGTCAATGACCAGATGGCGCACCTGCTCGATGAGCTGCATCCGTCGGTCATCCAGCAACTCGAAGCCCAGTGCCTCCAGCTCCCGACGCAACTGTTCCACCGATGCCTCGTCGGGCACCTCGCCAACCACCGCCTTCCCCAGTTCCACATGGAGCACGGTGAAGTGCAACCGTCCCAACAGCTGTTCCACAGCCATGATGCAACGGTTGCACACCATATTCTTTATGTAAAAGGTTGTTCCCTGCATACGCTTTCTGTCCGGAGAGGTTGTGCCTCTGCCGCCTTTCCTATTTCAAGTGTTTCTTTATCCAGTCCAGGTGTCCGCGCTCAGTGGCGTCGGAAGTCCAATGCTCGTTGATGGGTGTGACGAGTGCCTCCTTGGGAGCCGTGATGACGTTGTAGACCGCATAGCTGGTAGTCGGCGGACAGGTGTTGTCGTTGTATCCCCACGTCATGTAGGTCGGCACGGTCAGCAGACGGGCAAAGTTCACCACGTCGTAGTAAGCCATGGTCTTCTCCTTCTCCGGCGTGTCCATGCCTGTGAATTTGGTCTTGAAGTGCGGATACCCTCCGGTGCGTCCGGCACGGTAGCCTGCCATGTCGCTCAGTGCCGGATGGTTTGCCACACAGGCAGTCACCTTCTTGTTCAGGGCAGCCGTCACGATGGCAAGTGCGCCACCCTGGCTGCCTCCCTGGAGGACAGCGTTCTTGCCGTCCCACTGTGGCAGCGACGTCAGGAAGTCAATGCAGCGCGAACAAGCCAGATAGACCCGTTTCATGTAGTAGCTGTCGCGGTCGTCCAGCCCGTTGCAGAGGTAGCTGTTGTTCTTGGAGCCGAAGGCATTGCTGACTTCCTTGTAGGCATCGGCGCCCAGGTCGGGGCGTATGCCGTGAATCTCAATCTCCAGGCGGATGCATCCCTCCTCGGCATAGTAACGGTGGCGCGTCGGGTCCTTGATGGGTTTGATACCTGCCCCCGGCGGACAGAGCACCACGGGGTATTTGCCTTCCGCCTTCGGGATGAACAAGTAGCCGTAAACGTAGTTCCCCGGACGGACACACTGTAGCTTCAGGAGGTAACAGTCCACCTTGTCGTTGGCATACTCGGGTGCAGGAGTCAGCGAATGAACCATCGGACAACGCTCCGCCTCGTCCAGTGCCTGCTGCCAGAACTCACGGAAGTCGGCAGGCAGCTGGGTGTACGGCTCAATCTTCTCGGGGGAGAAACCCACCTTGACATGATGACGGTAAGTCACTCCGTCCACCTTCGCCGTGAGACGACAGTCACGGAAACCGGGAGTCTTCATGGTGCCCATGTCGATGGTGGCACGACCATTCTTCAGCGTGACGGTCCCTGTCTTGTCGGCAGGCATAAGGTCGCCTCCCAACTCATATTCCACCACCACGCCATCCCGGGGAATGCCGTACTTGTAAAACTGCACCTCTACCTTCGCCTTTTCCCCCGTCCGGTATACCCAGTCGGCATGGTCGGGGACCGTGACCCAAAGTACATCGCTACGATAAGGATAATTCTCTGCTCTCAGCGCCGGAGCGCACCAGAACGCGATGGAGAGCAACACCGCAAACAAGATTTTCGTCATAATAGTGTGTGTTTATTTAGTTAGATTGGGTTGTATCCGTTCCCTGTACTCGGTCGGTGAGCAGTCCATGATTTTGCGGAAGGTCCGACTGAAGAACTTCGGGTCTTTGAAGCCGGTCATGAACGCCACCTGCTGGATGGTGTAACTGCCCGACTCAATCAGCTGACAGGCACGCTTGATGCGTATGTCGCGGAGGAAGTCGATGGGCGACAGCCCCGCAATGGTCTTCAGCTTGTTGTAGAATGCCGCACGGCTCAGGTTCATCGAGTCGGCTATCTGTTCCACCTTCAGGTCCGTGTTGCTCATGTTCGTCTCGATGAACGCCATCAGGCGTTCCATGAAGTCGCGGTCATAGGAGGTCAGGTGCAGCTCCGACGGCTGGAAGTCCGCCTGCTCTCTCTTCATCAGCTCGGTACGCACCAGCTCCTGCCACTGCTTCCGCTTAAGCAGGAGGTTCTGTATTTTCGCCTTCAGGTAAGAGGCGCTGAATGGTTTTGTCACATAGTCGTCGATGCCCTGCTCCAGTCCCGTGATGCAGTCCTCCGGAGCAGACTTTGCCGTAAGCAGGATGATGGGTGTGTGGCAGAGCGACGGGTCCTCCTTGATGTGACGCACCATCTCCATGCCGTCCATGACAGGCATCATCACGTCGCTCACAATCAGGTCGGGCGACTGGGCACGTGCCTGCTCCAGTCCTTCACGTCCGTCGGCTGCCAGCCAGACCCGGTAGTTCTCCGAGAGGATGCTGTTCAGGAACAGACGGAGTTCTTCGTTATCCTCGACCACCAACACCGACAGGGTGTCGTCCTCGGGTTGCCCTTCCGATTCTTCCTTTTCAGCCGACGCCTCCCCACCGGCAGGTGCCACTGCACGGTCCGGCAGGCTGTCCGTCAGGAGGAACTCGGTGTGCCCGTCCTTCTCCAGATGAGCCCGTCCCTTCAGCAGGTGGACAGTAAACACCGACCCTTCGCCCGGCTTACTCTTCACCTCGATGGTCCCGTGATGCAACTCCACAAACTCCTTGACCAGCGACAGCCCGATGCCCGACGAAGGTTGCGACCAGCTGCGACTTGCCAAGGTCTCGAAGCGTTCGAAGAGGTGGGACAGCTTTTCTTCCGAGATGCCTGTCCCGGTATCGCTCACCGAGAGGTCCACGGTCTTTTGTGTCTCCGTCAGCCGAAGCACGACAGTGCCTCCGTCGTCCGTGTACTTGAACGCATTCGACAGGAGGTTGTAGCATATCTTCTCCAGCTTGTCACGGTCCACCCACAGACGCAGTCCGGGCATGTCGTGCTCGAAGCGGTACGTCATCCGGTGTTCTCCTGCCAGCAGACGGAACGAGTCGGCAACCCGTGTGAGCAGGGAGACCACGTCCGTCTGCTCGACCACCAGCTTCATCTTCCGGCTCTGAATCTTGCGGAAGTCCAGCAACTGGTTCACGAGCCTCAACATGCGCTTCACGTTCCGCTGCACCAGTTCCAGGTGGGCACGTGAAGTGGCGGACAAGCCGTCTTCATGTTCCAGCACCTCATCCACCGGACTGACAATGAGTGTGAGCGGTGTACGCAGTTCATGGGAAATGTCTGTGAAGAATCGCAGCTTCACCTCCGCCAGCTGTTGCTCCACGTCGACCTTATGCCGCAGGCGGTAGATGTAGAACAGGATATAGGCCACCAGCAAGGCTGCCAGGATAAACAGCACCACATACAGCACCATCGCCCAGGGAGTCTCCCAGAACGTCGGTTCGATGATGACCTCCAGCCGTTTCACCTGCGATGTCCATACCCCGTCGCTGTTGGTGGAGCGGAGTTCGAACACATAGTTGCCCGGCGGCAGGTTGTTGTAGTTTGCCGAACGGAGTGTCCCACAATAGTTCCAGTCCTTGTCCAGCCCATCAAGGCGGTAAGCATACTGGATGTCGGAAGCGTTTGCATAGTCCAAAGCTGCAAAATAGAAGGTCAGCGAACGTTCGTCGGGGGACAGGCGGATGTGGTTGATGTTGTCGAGGGATATGGACTTGGACTGTCCCCGGATGCGCAGCCCTGTAAAGACCAGCGGCGGTGTATAGGTCTGTTCACGCAGACGGTCGGGAGCTATCACCAGCACGCCGTAATCGGTAGTGCCAAAGAGCAGGCGTCCGTCGGACAGACAGACCGGTGCCGCCTCGGAAAAGAACACCTCGTTGTGGAAGAACGAACTGCCGTAATACTCCTGCTGTCCACTCCCGCGATTGCTGCGTATGAGGTAGTTCTCGGTGACAAACCAGGTATCGCCTCCGGGCACGCCCAACGACGAGAGTGCCAGGTCGGACATCCACCCGTCGCGTACTCCCATCGCACGGAAACGGAGTGTATCTGCCAACAACTGTCTCGACATCACCCGGTTGAAGCCTCCGGTAGAAGTGGCAATGTAGACACTGTCACCGGAAGCACCGACCTGCATCACTTCGGTACAGGTCATTCCGTCGGCACGGTCATACTCGGCGGTATGCAGACGGAACTTGATGGCCTCGGGACGGTCAAAGTCCGACGAGAATGCCAGCAGTCCTTCGGAAGCTCCGGCAAGCAGGACGCCACCCGGCATTTCGGTAATGGAACGAATCTTGGACTTTGCGTACGGATAGGGATAGTTGCGCAGGCGGTTGCCTCCGTGGATGAAACGATAACGGTCGCCATCCTGCTCCAGCAGGTTCAGTCCGCCCTGGTAGGCTCCCACCCAGATATGTCCCTTCCGGTCCTGACAGAGTGCATAGATATCATTGCTGCTCAAGCTGTATTCGTCATCAGGACGGGACAGGAAACGCCGCAAGGCATAAGCTTCCCCTGCGGGGACTGCACGCACCAGTCCCTGTCCTCGCGTACCCAGCCACAGGATTCCCCCGGCATCCTGCATCATGCAGTAGACATTGCCGATGAACTTGGACGGAGCTGTGGTCAACCGTCCGGTCGTCGTCAGGTAGAGAGGCGGAAGGTCCAGCCGTTCCCCACGATACATACGCAGGTAACCATCCTTGGTACCGACCCACAGGTTCCGTTCCCGGTCAGTAAAGAGGCAACGTGCCTCGACCGTCCCCAAGCCAGGCAGGTAGTCCACGTTGTCATGGAAGAAAGTCACGTGATACAGGTTACGCGGTCCCCCGTACCAGATGTTTTTCTGACGGTCGACGAGGTACACACGGACCGTATTGGTCAATAAAGAGCCATCGGGATTGGTATAAGGCCTGAGTTGCCGGGCTTCCGGGTCATAACAGGACAGATAGCCTCCCCGGGGATATACACGCACCAGTCCCCTCTCATCCTCATAGACAAAAGGATGCGCAGTCTCGGACAAGTCACGGGACACGGACGGCAGCAGGGTCGTACAGCGTCCGTCGGTCAGCTCATACATCACCACGCCGGCTGAAGGGGTGAACATCCACAACCGCCTGGAGGAGTCCTTGAACACCGACAGAACGTCAGCGACGGGCTGCGCCGCCGAACGGATGTCGACCATCTTCATCTTCCCGTCGGGAATACGTACGAGCAGCAGCCCGGCATCCGTTCCCACCGTCAGCAGGGTGTCGGAGATGGCTTTCATCTGATACACACGGCTCACTCCCGGAGCACGGTCCATGAAGCGCACTCCCTTTGCCGTGAACTCGGCAAGCTGACCATCGGACGAGATGAGCCATTTGCGCCCGATCTTCTCGGTCATGTAGCGGAAGGGAAAATCACATTCAATCCGTTTCTTGCCAATCAGGTTGATGCCCTTGTCCGTGAGCACCCACTCATCACCGTCGCTGTCAGCCTTCACTTGCGAGACAGCACCGGCATGCCACCCCTTGGTATCGGCATCATAGACACGGATGGCCTGTTCCGTCCCCAACTGTTTTTCATCCACCCGCACACACACTTCCCCGTCGCCCGAAAGCAACCAGGTGACGCCGGTAGGCAGGCAGACAATCTTATCGAAATGCAGCGAGGGGATATCTTTCAGGTAGGGACCCAGCACGTCGATGAACGTCGAAGTCTGGATGTCGAACAAATAAGCACAATGCTCCTGCGTCAGGCACCAGATGTCACCCGACGCGCTCTCCTTCAGCTCCACGAAACGGTTGCTGGACAACACGGCTCCCTCCCCCGGATGTGACTTAAAGGAGGTGAACACATACCCGTCATACTTGTTCAATCCGTTCCAGGTGGAAAACCAGATGTATCCGTTGCGGTCCTGGATAATGTCCTGCACAATGCCCTGCGACAGTCCGTCGTTGACCGAGAAACAACGCTCGCTCATGTTGTCCTGCGCCCGAACAGCTGCCGCAACAAAAAGACACCACACATATATTATATAAGGTAGGAGGCGGTTCATGCTATACTCTTTATGTTAAGAGCACAAATTTAAGAAAGATTCTCGGTGCGGGGATTTCTTTCCTCCAAAAACTTCCGGAGGAGATGCACTGCTCCTCAGCCGCGAATCAGGACAGGCAGCTTCCGGCACATCGGCTGACAAAGAAATGAGCCGAATGAAGCCCTCGTTTCAGTGCTCACTGTACACCCATTCCACCGGAAACGCGGAAATCCATTTATAAAACAGTGTTATAAAACAGCTTTATCGACCCAAACTAACATTTTATCAAAAAAGAGAGAAATTTCAGGCAAAAAGTTTTGGTTCATTCCCAACAAGCCCTATATTTGCAGACATAATGATTACATTTTATCATTAACCTATAAACAGAACTACCATGAATATTGAAAACATCATGGCTTCCTTGGAAGCCAAACACCCGGGCGAATTGGAATATCTGCAAGCCGTGAGAGAAGTGCTCATGTCTATCGAAGATATCTACAACCAACATCCTGAATTTGAAAAAGTGAGCCTTATCGAACGCTTAGTGGAACCCGATCGCATTTTCACCTTCAGAGTTCCTTGGGTAGACGATAATGGTAAAGTTCAAGTAAACCTCGGTTACCGCGTTCAGTTCAACAACGCCATTGGCCCGTACAAAGGCGGTATCCGTTTCCACGCATCTGTCAATTTGTCAATTCTGAAGTTCTTGGGCTTCGAACAAACCTTCAAGAATGCCTTGACCACATTGCCTATGGGCGGTGGCAAGGGTGGTTCAGACTTCTCTCCGCGCGGTAAGAGCGACGCTGAAGTAATGCGTTTCTGCCAAGCCTTCATCCTCGAATTGTGGCGTCACCTCGGTCCTGACATGGACGTTCCCGCCGGCGACATCGGCGTAGGCGGTCGCGAAGTGGGCTATATGTTCGGTATGTACAAGAAGCTGACCCGCGAATTTACAGGTACATTCACCGGTAAGGGATTGGAATTCGGTGGTTCACTGATTCGTCCTGAAGCAACCGGTTTCGGCGGCTTGTATTTCGTAAACCACATGCTGCAAACCAAAGGCATTGACATCAAAGGCAAGACTGTTGCCATCTCCGGTTTCGGTAACGTGGCTTGGGGTGCTGCAACCAAGGCAACCCAACTCGGTGCCAAAGTAGTCACCATCTCCGGTCCTGACGGTTATGTATATGACCCGGACGGCATCAGTGGCGAAAAGATTGACTATATGCTCGAACTCCGTGCTTCGGGTAACGATATCGTAGCTCCCTACGCAGAGAAATATCCGAATGCCAAATTCGTAGCCGGACGTCGTCCTTGGGAAGTGAAAGTGGACATCGCTCTGCCTTGCGCAACCCAGAACGAGCTGAATGGAGAAGACGCCAAAGCCTTAATCAATAACAATGTGACTTGTGTAGGTGAGATTTCCAACATGGGATGTACGCCGGAAGCTATCGACGCTTTCATCGAGCATAAGATCCTCTACGCTCCGGGTAAGGCAGTCAATGCCGGTGGTGTTGCCACCTCGGGCTTGGAAATGAGCCAAAACGCAATGCATATTAGCTGGACTGCTGAAGAAGTAGACCGCAGACTTCACGAAATTATGGGTAACATCCACGCACAGTGCGTGAAGTATGGTACACAACCTGACGGTTACATTAATTACGTGAAGGGTGCAAACATTGCAGGCTTCATGAAAGTGGCTCATGCAATGATGGCACAAGGAATCGTTTAATAATAGAATCTCGTTTAGTTGTATTTGTATTTTGTATTGTAACATGCTGCCCATCGCCTGCGAAGGTCATGGGCAGCATTTTTTTATGTTCATCATTCACTGCTCATCGTTCATCGGACAACGCCTCTACCGTCGTCCCCTCAAAACGGGCAATCGCCTCCTTCCATGCCTGCGGAATGGGGATGGCCTGCTGCGTCTCGACATCGAAAGCGACCATCACCGTGCGGCATTCGCATTTCACCTCCCCGCTGTCTTCACATACGGCACGTTGCCACAACACAAAGCTCTTGTTGCCCAGATGGACCGTCGAGGTTTCAATCGCCAGCCGGTCGGTAAAGAATACGGGAGCAAAGAAGTTGGCATTCAGGTTGGCAACGACCATCGACGTACGGCGATAATCCACACGTTCGCCCAGGACATCGCGCATATAGGCAGTCTTGCCCAAATCATACAGGGAGAAATAAACGGAATTGTTCACGTGCCCCAGTTGGTCCACATCACTGAAGCGGAGTTGTACGGGATAAGTATGTTTCATTGTTCTTTTCTTTAATCAGAAGGTGAGGAGTTAACAGGAGGCTATTGCTTCACATCTTTCACGAATCCGTCCTTCAACCACTTGGCAAGGGCTTCCCGGTTGGAGCTGTCAATCAGACGGCGCAAGTCAAACTGGTTCTGTATGTTTCCCAGTTCCACAAAGACAGAGACCGGCGTGGTGTTCCGCAGCACATACAGTCCGCGTTCACTCACCGTCCCCGTAAATCCGCGGTTCGGCTGATGGATGCCATACTTGGTCTTGAACGTGGAACGCATGGACGTGGCCAGCCGTTTGCCCAACTTGCTTCCAGCAGAATGATAGAAATAGACATCCATCTGCTTGCCCTTTCCCTGACTGTCGACATGGATGAAGATGGCACGGCAATAGCTGTACTTCTTACGGTCGCGGGCATAGAGTGCATTGATTTTGTCACAACGCTGTTGCAACCGGCGCACCTGGTTGAGAGGAATCGGGTCGCCCATGCACGTCTCCCGTTTGCTGTTCGACAAGTAGGCATCGTTGCGTATGCCGTCCTTCGCATCGCGGATGATGATACGCACGTCTGCCCCTTCCTGCAACAGGTAACGCGCCAGACGCAGAGCGATGTCGTAGGCATATTCATCCTCATGGAGTTCATGTTTCCCTACGCGTCCGATGGCACCGGGGTCAGGACCGCCATGACCGCTCACCACATAGAAACAGCAGCCTGCCAGGCGGTTGGAAGTGACCTTCACGTCATCAAAACGCTTGCCGAACAACGGCTCGTTGACATACGAACGGCGCGACTTCCGCTTCCCTTCCGCTGCACTCTCCAACGGAGGAATGACATAAGAGACACCCAGACGAAGCTCCCGGCTGCGCCCCAGCTTGTCGCGGTTCAGTTCTATAAAAGCAGCATAATACTTGCGAGGCGAACGCCCGTGACGCTGGAGAAAAGTGGTGATGCCTTCCCCCCGACGGGGCACATCCTTCTGTTGCGCCTGCACGGCCATCGCCGAAAAGCACAGCAACAGCAGGAAGAGGGGACGGACGAGATAACGGTTCAAAGCTTCCATCAACTAAGGTTTTCGGTGTCTTTTAAATTTATACCGCGGCAAAATTACAATATTTTCCCTACTTTTGCGCCATTCAACTTCATTTAGAGAATCAAAATATAAAACTGATAACATTATGACAAAGCAAACTAAACGCGGCACACTGTGTGTCCAGGCAGGATGGACACCCAAGAACGGAGAGCCTCGTGTACTCCCCATCTACCAAAGCACCACCTTCAAATATAGCAGCAGCGAAGAGATGGCACGCCTCTTCGACCTGGAAGAGAACGGCTATTTCTATACCCGTCTGCAGAACCCTACCAACGACGCCGTGGCAGCCAAGATTGCCGCACTCGAAGGCGGAGTGGGCGCCATGCTGACCTCCTCGGGACAGGCAGCCAACTTCTATGCCGTCTACAACATCTGTGAAGCCGGCGACCACCTCGTCTGTGCCACGGCAATCTATGGCGGCACGTTCAACCTCTTCGGTGTCACTCTCAAAAAGATGGGCATCGACTGCACCTTCATCGACGCTGATGCCAGCGAAGAGGAAATCAGCAAGGCCTTCCGTCCGAACACCAAAGCCCTCTTCGGCGAGACCATCTCCAACCCGGGCATACAGGTGCTCGACATCGAGAAGTTCGCACGCATCGCCCACAGCCACGGGGTACCCCTGATTGTCGACAACACGTTCGCTACCCCGATCAACTGCCGTCCGTTTGAATGGGGAGCCGACATCGTGACCCACTCCACGACCAAGTATATGGACGGACACGCCGTGTGTGTGGGCGGAGCAGTCGTCGACAGCGGCAATTTCGACTGGGACGCACATGCCGACAAGTTCCCCGGATTGACCCAACCCGACCCCTCGTACCACGGGCTGACCTACACGAAGGCATTCGGCAAGATGGCATACATCACCAAGGCAACGGCACAGCTGATGCGCGACCTCGGTTCCATCCAGTCGCCGCAAAACGCGTTCCTGCTCAATCTCGGACTGGAGACCCTCCATCTGCGTGTCCCCCAGCACTGCCGCAACGCCCAGACGGTGGCTGAATACCTGGAGAAGCATCCGCGTGTTGCCTGGGTACACTATTGCGGGCTGAAGAGCAACAAGTACTACGAACTGGCGCAGAAATACCTCCCCAACGGCTCGTGCGGCGTCATTGCCTTCGGACTGAAAGGCACACGCGAGGATGCCATCCACTTCATGGACAGCCTGAAGATGATCAGCATCGTGACGCACGTGGCGGACGCGCGCACCTGTGTGCTCCACCCAGCCAGCCACACGCACCGTCAGCTGAGCGACGAGCAACTGAAGGAGGCTGGCATCGCTCCGGACCTGATACGCCTCTCCGTCGGCATCGAAGATGTGGAAGACATCCTGGCGGACATCGAGCAGGCGCTGACACGCTAAACAACTAAAGAACAGGAGGATGCATCCGCCCTACAAAGAGCCGGATACATCCTCCTGAACATGCCGGGCACTTCTGTCAGTCGCCCCACTCCACGCGTTCGGACAGGATATTGCCATCCTGGGCATCGTCCGCCGTGAAGGTCCCACCCCGGTATTGCACACAGAGCATCACGAGCGGAGCAGTCCCGTTGTTACGCACGGAACGGCGTCCTGCCGGAGCGACACGGACCACGCTCCCCTCTCCTACGGGGAACACCTGTCCGTCCACCTGAAATTCCCCTTTTCCGCTGAGGAAGAAGTAGAGCTCCTCATGCTGCTTGTGCGTATGCAGGAAACCGGTCTCAGTCCCGGGCTGGAACAGCTGAAAAGAGAACTCTCCGCCCGTGGCATGCACCGCCGTGCCTCCGAAGACCTTACCGGGAACCTTGACATCCGGTCCCAGTTCCAGCACATAGTCACTCAGTTCACTCAACTTGCCAACCTCTACAGCCGTGAAGTTGGCAGCTTCTGCAATTTGCTTCATCTGTTTCATACGTCTACTGTTTTTTCTTGTCTGTAGTTGTTTCATGCCGATGATTCACTACCTTTGCAGCGTCTGAAGTTCCCTCACCGACGGTGCAAAGGTAACAGTCATTCCGCTTACAGACAATACGTTACCTGAAGGGAAGCTAGTTACCTCCAACTCACTTTTACTGTAAAACAAACCTTTGTCATGGCAAAAAATCTAGAAAAATATTCCATCATCGAGATTTGCCCCATCCGCAACGTGGTGTCACGGTTCGGCAACAAGTGGTCTTTCCTCATCATCCTGTTGCTCAGTGAAAACGGAAGTACCCGTTTCGGGCAGTTGGGCAAGCTCATCCCCGACATTTCCACCAAGGTGCTGTCGAACACGTTGCGCGTTCTCGAAGCGGACGGTCTGCTGAAGCGGACGGTCTTCCCGGAAGTTCCCGTCCGGGTAGAGTATGAGCTGACGGACACCGGGCGCAGCCTGGTCCCTATCATTCTTTCCCTGACGGAATGGGCGCAGAGCCACATGGCATCCATCATGCAGCACCGGAAGGATTTTGAGAGCAAAGAGGGATAAAGCTGTTCTCCGACGGACGACCTGCCGATGGGATTTCCAGTTCCACGCCGTGGGAATGTCAGTTCCACGCCGTGGAACTCATAGTCCCAGCCTTTGGGACTCGCAGTTCCACGCTTTGGGACTCACAGTCCCAAGCCCTGGAACTCGAAGTCCCAAGCCGTATAGAACCAAACGCCTTGCTGAAGGGACGGAAAGGGCTCAAGCAAGAAGGGGGTGCTTGAACGGGTTGGGAGTGTGAACGAAGTGGGCAAGGAACAAGGATGTGACAGGCATCTATACAGCAAGTCCCGGAGCCAACGCCCCGGGACTTGCCCTATACTCATAAATTCTAATAGCCGTATGCTTATACCAGATGAGCGATCAGCTCTTCACGGTCACCCGGCAACATGTCGATGACAGGAATCTCAATCATCGTGTAGCAACCCGGTTGCTGCTTCATGGCGGCACGCGCCACATTCACCAGTACCTGAGCGGTCAACGCCGGATTGTTGATGTGCATGTTGAACTCGAAGAGCTGGTTCTGTGTCTTGCCCGACACACCCTTGCGCACCAGGTTCACACCGTGACCCATATCCTTCAAATCGTCCACACAGGCAACCTGCATCACGTGTGTCTCATCATGGGCGAAATACGGGTCAGCCTTGATGGCAGCCGTCACTTCGGCGAGCGTATGTCCGTCCTCGATCTCCACATAAACCATGCGGCGGTGGATACCGGTACCGACGGGAATGGTCATTGACAGGGCGGCCTTCACACCCTTGATGGCTTTCACTGCCACGGTGTGCCCCATGCTCATGCCCGGACCGAAATTGGTATAGCTGATTCCCTTGGGAGCAAGGCTCTGCATCAAGGTGCGGACGATGGAGTCGCTTCCCGGATCCCATCCGGCAGAAATGATGGAGACTGCCTGATGCTCCTTGGCCACCTTGTCAAGCGAACGGCGGAGGTCGACAATCTGCGTATGAATGTCAAAGCTGTCCACCGTATTGATGCCCAACGCCAGGCACTCCTTGGCATGCTCCTCGACGCTGCGGGTCGGTGTTGCAAGAATAGCCACATCCACATCGGAAAGTTCCTTAATGCTCTTCACTACCGGATAGGGTTCCAACTCTGCCGGCTTGTTTTCTGCACCATGACGACGGACGATGCCTGCGATCTCAAAATCGGGAGCCACTTGCAGTGCTTCCAACGTAAAATGTCCGATATTTCCATATCCGACAATGGCAGCTCTAATCTTTTTCATTTTTCTTTCCTGATTACAATTTTCTACTAAATGTGGTGCAAAAGTAGACAAAGCTCACTATATTTGCAATGAACATCTAGCAAATAAGTCAAAAAAGATGATAGAATACATCAAAGGTGATATTACGGAACTGACGCCTGCCACCGCAGTCATCGAGTGTGGAGGCGTAGGCTATGAAGCCAACATCTCCCTCAACACGTTCTCGGCGATACAGAACCTGAGCCGCACGAAACTCTACATTTATGAGGCCATCCGCGAAGATGCACACGTGCTCTACGGGTTTGCCGACAAGCAGGAGCGCGAACTGTTCCTGCTGCTCATCTCCGTGTCGGGCATCGGCGGAAACACCGCACGCATGATTCTCTCCGCACTGACGCCCACGGAACTGTGCAACGTAATCAGCAGCGGGAACGACAAGCTGCTCAAGACGGTGAAAGGCATCGGCCTGAAAACCGCCCAACGTATCATCGTCGACCTGAAGGACAAGATTGCCGCACTCGGTCTGGGCAATGCGTCCGGAGCGGCAGAGCTTCCGATGAACCTGCAAAACGAGATTGTGGACGAAGCGGTAGCTGCATTGACCATGCTCGGATTCCCGGCAGCCGCCTCGCAGAAGGTGGTCCACGCCATCCTGAAAGAGGAACCGGATAGCCCCGTGGAGAAGGTCATCAAGCTTGCCTTGAAGCGGCTCTGAAGATTCCCGTTCACACCATCCCCAGGTCGGCAAACATCGCCGCATAGAACACCGCCTTCTTCTCCAGCGACAACGGATAGGCGCGTGAAGACGACGGCATGCGGTAGAGCCTCATCGGACGTTCCTCCAACTGAAAAGGCGAATAACTGCCTACCGTCGGTGCCTGTATGTCAAAGGTCTCGCACAGGGTGTCGGTGGCTTTCTGTCCCGTCGTGACAATTGCCCGGCAATGGGGAATCTGCCGTAACAGTCCTCTCACGTCGGTAGGTTCCACCACTTCCAGGTATTTATCGGAAGCGTTGTCCTGCAAACGGCGTATGCTGGTGGCTGTATCGTACAGTGCGATGCCGCGTTCGTTCAGGAAGTCCACAATCATCTCTTTCCTGAAGCGTTTCGCCGCCACATCCACGAAGTGATTGCGGTCACCGAAAAAGACTTGCCCCACGATGCGCCACATGTCGTTGATGAAATTGGGGTAATAGAAGTCCATGCACCAACGTTTCTGTTGGGGCGGAAAGCTGCCCAGCATCAGCAGACGGGCATTAGCCGGAAGGAAAGGTTTCAGCGGGTGTTGTTCTACATTCATAATTCTCCTGTATCCAATGGTTCTGTGCGTGCAAAGGTAAGGAGAATACCGGCAAACTGGGAGGAATGAGGAGAGGAAAATGGGAGGACGTCCCATGAACATCCCCCCCATTCACTTTAGCAGTTCCGTTGTAATATCTTAAACTTATCTACGAATTGCATTTATTTCTGCCTGTGTGGCATCGCGTACACAGCGAATATATCCTTTTGTATTCTCTGAATTTTTATCCCACGCCGTAATGATTGTACCATTAAAATTAAAGGCACAACGGACGTTCGGATTTGAGAACTGTGTACTGCTTAAAGTTACCTTATCCATCCCCAATTCCTCAGCCACAGTAGACATTACGGTCAGTTCGCTCAAATTCGGGACACGCCACTTTCCTCTATCTGCCTGTGTCTCATAATAATCTGCACACGGGTTATTATCACTTGAATAAGCTTCTGCAACCGTATATTGCATCGGGGTTCCTCTTCTACTTATTATATAATCCGACGAAACCACAAATGCCGCAGGAAGCATATTCGCAGTACTTGTTTCATTATGCTCCGAATAAGGACGAGTCTGTTCAGCATGACGGTACAGCACATCATCCAGGCGGTCTCCAAAATCAAAAATATAATTTTTTTTGTCCAATGACTCCAAACGTCTTAATTTCCCATAAACAGGTCCAGCCAATGCTCCATCATCATATGGAGTGTCAAGATGTCCGGCACTCGGCAAATTGCGTACACAACGGATTTGTGCCCTATAACCGTATTGAGTTAATTCCGGTCCGTTTGGATCCGGCTTTCTATTGGAACCATAAGCACCAACTTCTATCGCCCAATACAATTCCCAGGGGTCATCACTTTCCGGAGATGGAGTATTTGAATAATACAACGAGCCCTTACCTACCAGACTCCAATCGACACCGAAAGGATAATTTGTGATGCTGGCTTTATCTCCACTGAACAATGCAGCACTTCCCAGCGAATTAGCACCTATACCCATCCGCAAATACTGTGAACGGGCTGGCAAATACCAGCGTATCTCCTCATTGTCAATTCTTCCATTTCTATTCAAATCACGATTACGGGCCAAACAGGCTTTAAAGGCACTTTTTTCCTTATCACTTGCGGACAATAAGCTCCAGCTATTTCCAGTCGTTGCATTGGGTTTTGTATAACCAATCTTTGTAAAATCGACTGTTCTGTCCGAGCTCGTATTCGCAATCATATTCGCCCTTCCGTTTGTTTCACTTCGACCAAAATTTGATTGCCGCAAGTCACCAAAGCCGGTAATGACTCCATATTCATTGTATGATTCTACACCCAAAGCATTGGTATTGTACGAGGAAGCCGGATTATAGAATGTCATGATGGATGACTGGGCTATATAAGTCCGGGCAGTTGCATAAGTACTATTCTTATCGGGACTCGACTGCCAATTGCTCGCAATCAACAACGTGCGTGCATCAGTCCGTGTAAAATCCGCCCAATCAACCGGTTCTCCATTCAAATCTTCCGTATAAAAATATTCATCCAGGAAAGCCGTAAAACGAGCATAGTATTCTCCCCCGACCAAACGGATTTCTAACCCTTCTACTGAAGGTCGCGAATCAGGATCTTCAACTAACTTCTTGACAGCCTGCCCCATCTTTTTACATGCATCCCATGGATTTAACATATCCTCGTCTCTTGTATCCGCATAACTGGTAATATCTTCCCCCGACTGAGGATAAAATTGGATCCATTTATAATCCAATCCGTTCAATTTGCTTTCATCATCTGTATAAGGCTTCATCAGTTCATCTGAAACAATCAGCACATTATTCATCGGAGAATGAATGGAGAGCATAAAACTTTGTGCAATCAATTCATCTACACGTTCTGCATCACCACGTGCATCCTCTTTTACCCTTTCAGCTATTTCCGAAAGATTGTAAGAGACAAAAACCTGTTCATAATGAGAATCCAAATAAAAAACTTCAGAACCTTCAGTCAACTCTATCACGTCGCCTTCAGCTCCATTCTGAAACTCACCACTATCTTCTTCAGACGTAGCTTCTACCACAATGTTATCTACACCTCTCACAGACATTGTATAAGTGTATATGAAGTTTCTCTTGACAGAAAAATCATCATACGCGTCTCCACTCCAATCTCCCAAGTGAATGGTATAAGAAACATCTGCCGACCTGAACAACAGACCATTTGCATCTGTTTCTACATACTTGCCATGGATAACGACATAGGTGCCATTATCAGGAGCATTCGTCCAGCTCTTCTTACCGTCAGCTGTTCCTTGTGACGAATCAAACGCTTCACGATCATCATATTTCGTACAGGCATTCTTTGCCTTTTGGATGTTCTCCGGTATATAAAACCCTGAGATTTTAGCCGTATCACCCGAACTGATATCAATATTAACCGGAGGTGTCGGTACATCATAATACACGTCTTCGGCAACATTACGTGTATCATCCTCAGCACCTACTACATACGATTTTCCTGCGACTCTATATATACTATAAGAATCCGGGGTGAACGACACTTTATGCCCACGGCGTTCACTGTCTTCAGACGACTGAGGCACCTGATAGTTCATGGCTATATTAAATCTCACTTGTGCCATTGGCCGTTTCAAGACAACAATATCACTCGTAGACCCATTCGTCACTGTAACCTTACCCTCTCCTGTTAAAGGAATTGTTTCTTCCGTAAGAGTCGGCAAAGAGTTTCTTTCGGTAAACACATCCTGCAACGCATACAATGTATTGAGAAATGCTGTTTCTCCCCGCTCTGCTGCTTCATCCAATGCCGACTGAGGATTTTTCCAATAAAGTGTTGTATTCTGATTCGCTATGGCATATACATTTTGTTCGCCTTCATATAGAGTAGCAGTAGTCGCATAATATCTCCCCTGGCCATCAACTCTTCCATTAGTTACTGACACATCTTCTGCCTTCAATAATGAATGACTGTTGGCATTAAAGACATACAAACGGAGTGAACTAATCGTTGATTTGCTGTTATCCGCCCTCGTGACTTCCACCTGCATGGAGTTTGGAACAGCAAATTTCAGGTCTACCTGAACTGGCTTATTCACGTCGGCACCTTCTGACGTACGGTTCATCAAGTCATCTTGACAAGCCGTAATGCCCATGACGCAAAGCATCGTGTATATAATATATCTTATCGTTTTCATAATGACTGCTTTTTAATCAACTGAACGGTGGAACATCTATATCCTTTTCACCCCAGGGAACAACCAAGATATCAAGGTCTGTCTCCACTTCTTTGTGGATGTTTACAATAGCACAGATTTCTACCTGGTCATTCCGATTGATGTAATTCCTTCCTGCTTCATCGAAATGGATAGTAACCGGAGTCGCCAATGCTTCAAATCCTTTCGTATTGGACACTAGCGAGAGTGTGAAATCGCTGATATCCTGTGACCCGGTTTCGTAAATATAGCCGGTAAATACCGCTTCATCCTTGTCCGGTGTAACTTCAACATTTTCAGCATTCAGTGGCATTTCATTGAATTGCACGCCATCAGGCAATTGCTGGGACTTGTCAAAGAGATAAGTACGGTCGGCAATAAACGGACCGAACTTCACTTGTTGCAAAGTAAAAGGTTCGCCCGACTGGTTGTCGACATAAAGTACCACCTTCGCCACTGTATGCACGATCTCAATCTCGATTCGCTGATTCTCCCCTCCCTTAACCTGTACACCTTCTTTCATGCCTGTGATGGGCAGACCGGAGGTACTGATCTGGCTGCGCGTTTTCGGGAAATAGGGAGCATCGGACGGATTGGTGATGACCCGGTTCAGGAAATCCTCGTCAACCGTACTGACGTCATCCAGGTCAGTCAAGCCTACGCTTGCCTCGTTGGCAATGACATAGAAGTTCTTTGTTCCTACGGGGACGCCGAGGATGGTCAGTGTTGTTTCCGGAACATCATTAAAATTTTGGACTGTATTGATTTCCACCTTACCGTCAGCATCGGTAATCAATACGCGGAGTGTCTTGATGCCTTCATTCTCATCAACATCGGCTGTACCCTGTCCGTCGGCACGGGTACTGAACACGAGATTGACCGTTGCGGTCTCGTCGGTGGAGCCTGCATAGTCTTCCTTGATGCAGGAGGACAGAAGGAACGTGAGCCACACGAGTGGCAGCAGGCATCTATATAATCGGTTCGTCTTTTTCATACGCATTGGTTTTCATGTCAGTTAATTCCATTCGGGCTTGCCGTCCACGATAACCCATTCGGGCAGTTCGATGGAGACGTTCACGCCGTGGAAAGTGATGGATATCGGCAGTGCTGCCTCTTGAAGAGTCACATCAATTTCATCGTCGTAGTACTGCAGGTAGTTGTAGATATTGCCACGCACCAGCTCTTTGCCGGTGGCTTTCTCGGTCAATACCAGCGTATGTTCGCAACAGTCTTCCGACAAGATACCGTCGCAGTCCATGCGGAACACCGCCAGGTCGTCCGTGCGATAACACTGCTCCGTGTCATCCCACACGAGGTCGGGATAGAGCGTTCCCTTCTCGTCCTGATTGACAGCATTGTTGAACGACGTCTGTGCGTTGGAGTTTTCAAGGCTCAACTGATAAGCGATGCCATCGGCATGTGTTCCCGGCGCAGGCAGTCCGTGTATTTCCACCTGCATGTCGATGTGCGAACTGTAGAGGGTCACTGTGTCGCGATACATCACCCCTTCGCCTCCGGGAAGAAAAAATTCCTTCTGACCCATGTAGTTGTGGTCATGCGACGTCACCGGATCGCCGCTTCCCCAGTTGGGATGCTGGATAAAGATGTCATCGAAGCTGGTAGCCTGCAGGTTCACCACCTCCGTTGCATCGTAGGCATTGCCAACCGCCACCACCTTATAACGTTTGCCGACAGGCAACTTGAACGACGGTTTGGCTGCAAAGTGTGAGAGTTCGTCCTGGTTGTAATGGCCGACGCCGAGGATGTGTCCGCCTTCATCGAAAACATACAGGTCTACCTTACTCATGTATTGATAAAGTACATCCGTATCGCCGTCCGCCAGATATTGGAAGTAGATGGTCACGTTGTCGCAATCATCATAGTCTTCTTTGATGCAGCCGGTAGCCAGGACGAGTGCCACCAGCATCAGCATTATGTTTCTTATTTGTTTCATATACTCATCCGTGTTTATTTGTTGACAAGGATCAAACTGTATGTTTATTCCGTAAGAGGGAGGGAAAAGAGAGCAAGGCGGAGCGGTTTGCAGTGCTCCGCCTTGCCATGATACGTGTTTATGATTATTGGGGGATTAGTTCCACTCTACAGTTCCATTGACCAAAGTCCAAGGAAGAATTTCAACAGTTGCTACCAATGTTGCATTCCTACCACCACCGGGAGTATAACCGAGATCTTCATCATCTACATCCAGACCGGTGATATTGTAAATGTAACCAGCTTTGAAAGTCTTAATGGTACCATCTTCACTTACACCTTCCAGACCCGTATGATCACCGGTAACTTTATACTTCGCAACTGTTGCAAAACGGTATTCTGACTCCAAGCCAGAATGACCAGCCTTATATGCTGCATCGCTGAAACACAAAGTCAGTTTAGGCAAGCTGGTCACATCCTCACCAGCACCGGCAGGGAAGATATTGTAAGCATAACACTGGTCATAAGCATCTTCACCTTCGCCACCTTGTGCAGGCCAGCCATTCTGATTGGTCAAGAAAGATGTTCCATCTGTCACGACGTCAAATACAGGTGCATCTGTCCAACTTTGAACTGTTGTCCAAACAGTATTTGCCGTTGTGTAATCATCCGCTGAAACTGATTTCAAATCGCCTTCACCTTCCTTCAGCTGCACGCCATTCAGGAACAAACCGTCAAATGTCAAAGATTGATAAACACACTCATTGTCTTCGTCCACATGCTTGATGCCAGAGAATTGCAAACGTGCCAAACGATGTTCGGGAGTCAGAGACGCCGTATAATGAGTTTCATCGGTTTGAGTAAAAGTAGTAGTTGTAGCATACAACGGTTCTGCCAAACCGGTTTCTACTACATCCGCCAATGCCAGACCACCAGCCTTGCCTCCATTGATTTCTACGGTCAAGCTTTTCGGATTCCGTACATTTTCAAATGTATAAGTATTGCCACTTTCCGCCTTTGCTTTAATCTGTTGTTGTCCAGAACCTGCTTCAAGCGTCAAAACAAAGTCATTCACTACTACCGGGAATGTTTCTTTGTTGCTCCCCGTCGTCGGCTTTTCCAAGGCACGGGTAATGGCATCCTGTACATTGACAGTTACGGTAGCTTCACCTTGGATGGTTTGTGCTTCTTCTTCATTACTGCAAGCAGTAAATGCCAGTGCTGCTGCTGAGAACATAATAAAACTTCTTAGTTTCATACTCTTTAATTTTAAATTAAACAATCAGTTAATATGTAGGTTCTTACACTTCGTGACTTACAGTTGTTCCATCACCTTCAGCAGTTGTTCCAGGTTGGTGCGTGCGTCGGTGTTACCCTCATTTGCCGACGCTTCAAGCAGGGCTTTTGCCTTGGCATACTCACCGGCTTTGGCGTATGCCACGCCCAGGGTGTTTTTTGCGGAAGCATCGAGTTGCTTGCCTTCCAGCAGGGCAATGGCGGCACGTACCTCGTTCTGCTCCAGCTTCGTCACTGCCGCATTGCCCAGTGCCACGGGATTCTCGGGATAGGTGCGGGCGGCAATGTCCATTGCCTCATTGTATTCCGCCGTCCCCTTGCCGTAGCTGCCGGCAACCTGATACATCTCATTTAGGCTCAGGAGCTTCGGACTTTTCCGGAGGAGTTGCCGCGCTTCCTCCAGGTTGAAGTTGCGCACGTTGTACTCGATGCGGTATTCGTTGCGGCGCAACGGACCATACATCTCGTTGAGCAACCGCTCGTAAATCTGTGGCGGAACCAATGCCTTCAGCTGTTCCTCGCAGGCATCCCGGTCACCGTCGCAACCGTCGATGATGGCAAGTACTTCATCTATTTTCAACAGACGGGGGTGCTTCTGCACTTCTTCGCGCAGCCCTTCCCAGTCTTCTCCCTTCCAGTCTACGTGCCACAGCGAGGCAGGGATACCGGTGTTCTGTTTCTTCACATAATCTGTAAAGGTCTTTGCCCGTCGTTCGGAGAGCTTCAGGTTGTAGGCCACCGTACCTTCGGGCGATGCGTAACCCGTGACGTAGATACCCGTTATGGTGAGGTCCTTATTGTCCTTCACGGCATCGATGGAAGCTTGCACGTCGGCGAGTTCACGGGCATTGTCCTTGAACTTCGGGTCAGTCGTGTAGCTGTCCTGACGGTATTGCAGACGGGCACTGCGCACCTCGTCACGCCGTTTCACCGGTTCGGGCACCGGCTCTTGCAAGGTCAGCCGATAGTCGGGTACGAAACGTGCCAATACCAGCGGGTCGAGCGTCGATGTCTCACCGCCCTCGCCACAGTCGGCACAACCTGTCACCGCCTCGCGCACCTCCAGCCGGCTGTCATGCATCCAGCGTGCAAAGGGTGCCGTGGCTTCGTAGCTGACGGTCTGCGCCTCGCCGTTCTTCCGACGGACGGTAGTCTGTACATGCTCATACACAGGCTTTCCCGTCAGTGCCTCCTGACGCCGGATGGCGCGGTTGCGGATGCGTCCGTTGATCACCACCGACGGGAGTTCCAGTTCGTTGCGTCCGTCTTTTGACACCAGTACAGGCACCAGCTGTGTGGTGTGCTGACGCTTCATCTTCACGTTGCTCAGGTCGAAGCGCATCGTCACACGCACCTCGTCGTCCACACGCCGCACCTCGCGGCCGCTCACCTCGATGTCCTTCATATAGCCCGTCTGGGCAAAGGCGCTCATGCCCGCCAGGAGCATGGTTGCCAGGAGAATATGTCTTTTCATAGTTGCCCTCCTCGTTACTTGATGATGTAGATGATTGACAGAGCCGCCTTCGTCAGCCCCAGGTAGTTCTTGTGTCCGCGCCCCAGCATTTCTCCGCAGTGGCCGCACTCATAACGCTTGTAGTTGGCATGGATGAACCCTAATCCCAGTTCGGCCTCCAGGCTCCAGCGGTTGCCGAGTATCCAGTGATAGCCGTAGCCCACACCGCCTCCGGCAAACCAGCCTTGTGCGCGTGAGTTTTCCAGTGCGCTGAACGTGCCGAAGGGCAAGTCAAGGTTCGAGAGGTTGAACTCTCCGCCCAGGGCATGGAGTGCAAAGAAGTGTCCGTTGAAGCGCTCGCAGAGCCAGTAGCGTCCTTCGGGCTGCACCATCCAGTGCTTCAGCTTCTTGTCGTCAGAGAAAGTCCAGGGATTGTAGTTGCCGGACACATCGAGTGTCCATTTCGGCGCCAAGCCGACTTCCACGCCCAGATTGAGTGTCGTGGTGGCATCATAGAGCAGGTTGCTCTTGACCGCCCACCTTTGGGCGTGCAGCGGAGCTGCGAACAGGAAGAAGAGCCCCGCCGTCAACAGATACAGGAGTCTGCGTTTCATATTGTAGATATTTAGTAGTTATCATTGTCTCTTTTCCACTCAGGGGAGCCGGATTCTGACAAAGGATCGCTCTCTTTAATGACCCTCGACTCCGGGTGCTCCGGCAACATCCGGTTGATTATCTCGTCTGCAAATATAAATTATTTTTCCAATAGATTGTATCCAAATTTTATTCCTGTTTTTACAATACAGGACTATCAGTACATTTGCTCCCGACGGCAAGAATCTCCAGAATTGAGACCGCATCGTCCTTCATTCAGCCTTCAAAATATAAATATTTATTACCTGTTTGTTTTCTCATGTACCTTACAGACCCATTTACTACACGCCATTTAGTAAAATACTCATTTTCAAAATTTAAAATTCAGGACAATTTAGACCAAAAGAAACGAATAAATATCCGACATTCATCCGCCCTGCACCTTTAATTATATACGCAACTTGCTTTACCATCAAAACGTATATATTTATTACCTACATCCGGAATCCTTCACCACACCTATCCCTACAGCAAACCCAACAAAACGCCTTCTTATTTTCCCAAAATTCATTTACATTTCCGATAATAATTTAACCCTTTCATTAACTTTTTTAACCCTCATCTTCCAGTCTCCTTTCCGGACATGCAACTGGAAATCCGCCTCGGTTGGAACAGGAACGGACGGGATTCAAACCTGAAAAGGAAGAAGCTGCCTGAATCTGACAGGAACATGGAAGTGGCGGAAAAGCATTCTTTCCATTCTATCCTATTGATACCAAAAAGGCTCTATTGCTGACACATTTACGCAAATCAAGGTTTTCAGCTAACGCGCACTTTGAGAAAATCGGGCAAAGTAGGTTATTTTAAGAATATCCATGCAGTTCAAAGTGCATAGTTATCCAAAAGCAGGGATGAAAGCGAATATTTATACCGCGAAACAATATTGTTTGAGAGGTCAAACACTTGTGTTTGGTGTGTGAAACAATATTGTTTGACGACCCAAACAATATTGTTTCGTCCGTCGAACAACATTGTTAGCACAGCAAAACACTCGTTTTACAGTTCATAAACACTATTTCAGCTTCCTTTACCTCTAGTTTGTTCGGGAGAGCGTTCACTCAGGAAGTATCATCGTGCGCATTCTTTTGCACCTTCAGCATTCAGCCAGCTTCCGTACACGCCTCAACACATCCAAAAGTATCCATGAACCGCTCCTATCCTGACAATATGTATTTCACTAAACGGCTGAGAATGCAAAAAACTGAGGCAGCCCGTCTTTGGGTGCGAAGAAGGGCATTCTGAAGGGCTTCGTTTGACGTTTTGTCATTTTGATAAATACCGTTCGACAGCCTGACACGCCTTCCTGTAACAGGATGCAGGGCTTTCCCGACAAAAATGTCCGGGAAATCTTTGTAGTTTTCGGAATTTATCCTTTCCTTTGTGAACGAAACAAAAAAGATATCAGCAAGAGACAGACACAAGGATTTAAAGACATATTTCAAGCAACTTGTAGACAAGTTATTTGGCTTTAGTAAATCTGGTAAATTGAAAAGAGCCCCAAATAATAAGTCGAAAGGTAGGTTTGTACCCTGCAAAGGGCACAGCCTGCTTTTCCTTATTTGAACTTCGAGGTTTTACCAGAACCTAATCAACCAAATAAGCGAAAAGACAAGGCAGTGTCCTTTTTTCTTTTGCTTCTTGCAGAATGGGTCTAAACCTTAAAAGCACCAATATGGATTACCAAATGAATTGCCTGAAACGTCCGTCAGCCTATCCAGGCTGGCACCGACAGCACAGCAACCCCACGAACGTTGCTGCGCGACCTGCTACCGGACAAACACCGGGTGAGCGTGTCCACGTACTTTTCACTCATCCCCTCCTCTACATCTTCAGGAACATCCCCGAACCCTTTCATCACTAATTGCACCTCCCGGTGTCCTGCCGCGGACTTCCGTGTAACAGCTTTGAACAGGTTTTGCGCACGAGTACCTTATTATAATAGGAACCGTTGCGACGGAAAGGCTGCATCCCTCTGCTCGAATATTTCAAATGTTAAAAGCGTTTGTGCTCCCTTAGATTCTTCTAAGTATTATTTGCAGTTTTCACACACTTATACGTATCTTTGGGCACTTCAATTAAATCATACATTGGAGTACGATCCATTAAAGAATTATCCTTACTAAATGGAACGGCACAAACACAACAATCTAAACACAGCGACTCATGAAAAAGTGCGCTTTGACAACATACGAATCCGAGAGAGTTCCTGCGCCTCCTCTTCTCCGCGCACATGGAAGCGCCCCTGCACGCAGCCACCCCAAGGAGGCGGCTCTTACGGGGCGGGATACTTCCCCCTACAAACTTGACTAATTCTCTAAACCACACTCAAACCATTACATCCATGAACAAAAGACTCCTATTATTTGTTCTCTTCACACTGCCCTTGCTGGTCATTCAGGCGGGAGAGAATATGAAGACCACCTTGAGCTGTCAGATTTACGACTTCAGGGGAGAGATGATTTACTTCGACTGTGTGCAGTCTCCCTTCTTCCGGGCAGAATTTCACACCAACCCGGGCGAAAACCACATCTACAACTTTGAGACTGACCGTCTGGTGACCATGCTGGTCAACAGCCGTGTACAGCTCGTCCTCGAACCGGGCGACAGCCTGCATGCCGTAATCCGCTATGGCAGCAACGGACGTCCGGAACGGATCGAACTGAGCGGAACCGAACGTGCAGTCCGCCAGAACAACCTGAAACGGGACATCTCCCAAATCCAGGCTTCCATGCGCTACAAGACCCAGCTGCTCGCTTGTGTGGCTGTCGACACCAAGCCGGCTGACCGCCTCCGTGACACCCGGACGTTCCTGGAAAAGACCGACAAGCTCATCAAGCTGGAGTCGTCGCACTGTTCGCCGGAGTTCATCAACTACATCCGTGCCGAGGTGGAAGCCATCGCCTACGGTTCGATGGTGGAGTATCCTGCCATGTATGCTTCGGTGCGCCACGTCCCCATCGAGCAACAGGGCATCGGCGACTACTGGACCATCGTCGACGACTACACTCCGCGGGATGACCAGGCTTCGCTGCGCTGCATGCCTTACAGCGAGTTTCTCTGCCAGTATTGTGTCTACCAGCGTACGAAGGAGGCACATGCGGCCGGAAAGACCTACAAGCGTCCACAGACCCTGGAAGAGCACTACCGGGAACTGACCTCCTTCTTCAAAGGCAACCAGCTGGACGCCACGCTCTTCCTCGTGCTGTCGAACTACATCCGCAACGGAAAAGACATCGAGCGGGTGGAGCCTTTCCTGAAGGAATACAAAGAGAAGTATAACGTCGACAAGAGCTACGCCGAAATCCTCGACTCGCTCATGCAGTGAGGAATTCCCCACACCAAGGACCTGCGTGCATGCACACGGACGTACCGTGTGCAGGGTGCACCTTGTCCTCCTTCACCGAAAACACTTACTACAACGCGCGTGCAACCGTCTCAGTGGAAGGGTGTTAAGCCTGCTTATCCATCCACCGCAACAGTCTGCACCTGCGAAAATTGAACCATCCAATAAAACGCTGAGAGATGAGAAAGTTCAGACGATTAGTCCCCATCCTGAGTCTTGCCCTGTGCACCAGCCTCGGCATGACCTACACCGTGTCAGCCCAAGACATTGATAGAGAGAGGGCTTACAAGAATGAGAGAATCAGTGTGCGCATCAGCAACGAACCGCTGAGCACCATCATCGAACGAGTGGCTGCACAAGCCAAAGTGAAAATCTACCTGCAAGGGGTGACCCTGATCGGCATCGACCGTCCCACGACCGTCAACGAGAACGACAAGACGCTCGATGAAATCCTGCGCGAGCTGCTGAAAGGACAGAACGTGCGGCTGCGCTATGAGATCGGGCGCACCATCTATGTGGAACCTGCCGACGAGGAAGACGGCGAGTTTGCCATGATGCCCGTGCAGGGCTTCGTCCGGGGTTCCGATGCTCCGGAGGGCCTCATCGGCGCTACCGTGGTCATCACGGACGGAAGTGGCAACAGCACGGGCATGGGTTGTGTGACCAATGCCGACGGCAAGTTCTCCATCAACGTGCCGCGCAAGCAGTCCATCAAGGTGTCGTTCATCGGCTACAAGAGCAAGTCCGTCCAGATTCTCAAGCCGGAGAAAGCACTGGAAATCACGCTGAATGCCAACACCGTCGACATGGACCAGGTGGTGGTGACCGGTATCAGCAAACGAAGCAAGAGCAGCTTCACCGGAAACTATGTCACCGTGAAGGGCGACGAGCTGCGCCGTGTCAGCCCGACGAACATCCTGCGCGGCTTGCAGTTCTACGACCCGAGCTTCCGCATCGTGGAGAACAACCAAACGGGTTCAGACCCGAATGCCCAGATGGACTTCCGCATCCGTGGTGACCAGAGCCTGGGCATCAACACCGAAGCCAGCAGCATGGACCTCATGCTCGACAACGTCTCGAGCCGTCCGAACGTGCCGCTCTTCGTCCTCAACGGATTCACCGTACCCATCAGCCGCATCCTGAGCCTTGACCCGGAACGTGTGGAGAGCATCACCATCCTGAAGGATGCCGCCGCTACCGCCATCTATGGTTCAAACGCAGCCAACGGCGTCATCGTCGTAGAGACCAAGGTTGCCCCTGACGGCGCCCTGTCAGTGTCCTACAGCGGCAACTTCACCCTACAGGCTCCCGACCTGACGGACTACAACCTCTGTAACGCGGAAGAGAAGCTTCAACTGGAGTGGATGGCAGGCATCTACGACCCGTCGAACAACACGGAGATGAACCTCTACAACCGCTACAAGCGCAACGTCCTTGCCGGCGTCAACACCTACTGGCTCTCGCAACCGCTGCGCACAGCCTTCATCCAGAACCATTCGCTCACGGCAGCCGGCGGTACGGACGTGTTCCGCTATACGTTGGGCGTGAACGCGGGCTTCACCCCCGGTGTGATGAAAGGCTCGTCGAACAACAACAAGAGCGTGAACCTGAACATGTCGTACACCAAGAACCGGATTGTCGTAGGTGCCGACATCACGCTGACCGAGACGCAGGGCGAGAACTCCCCCTACGGCAGCTTCTCCAGCTACACCGAGGCCAACCCCTACTATCAGATAAGGAACGCCGAGGGTGAGTATGACAAGATTCTCGACACGAAGGGACTGGGAGCCGGTTACTCCAACCAGAGCATCTACAACCCGCTCTACGACTCACAGTTCAACGCCCGCAACGAGACGAATAACCTCAACATCACCGCCCAGCTGAACGCCGAGTACATGTTGCTGAACAACCTTCGCCTCACCGCCCAGCTGTCTTACATGCGTGGCATGGCACGCACGGAAGCCTTCTCACCGGCAGGCATGACACGGTTTGACCAGGTGCAGGACCTGACACAACGCGGTGCCTATGACAAGAGCACAGGCGAGTTGACCTCGTGGTCGAGCAACCTGGGTATCAACTACAACCTGCAAATCAACAAGCACCTCATCAGCCTCTTCGGCAACTGGACCGTCAACGAGGACACCAACAACCAGGTGAACATGAGCGCTACGGGATACCCCGACGAACACATGGACGACTTCATCTTCGGTTTCCAGACCTCCAACCGCCCGACAGGTACGGAAGAGACCTCGCGCGCCATGGGTCTGACGGGACAGTTCTCCTACAGCTATGACAACAAATACTCCTTCGACTTCAACGTACGTGCCGACATGTCGTCGCGCTTCGGTGAAGACAACCGCATGGAACCGTTCTGGTCAGCCGGTGTGCGCTGGAATGCCTACCGTGAGAAGTGGCTGGAGGGTCGTCTGTCGAACCTCGTGTTCCGTGCCTCGTACGGTGTGACCGGTTCGCAGAACTACGACCCCTATCAGGCCATCGAGTTCTACACGTTCAGCAACTCGATGAAGCCCTACCAGTCGTTCAACGTGCTGGGTGCGCTCCTTCAGGGACTCAACAACTCCAGCCTCGGCTGGTCAAAGACGGGCAACCTGAGCCTTGCCGTCGACCTGGGCTTCTGGCGGAACCGTGTGAACATGACCTTCAACTACTACAACAACATCACCCGTGAGATGCTGGTCAACTTCGACCTGGCTCCCTCCACAGGCTTCGCCTCGCAGATGCTCAACGCCGGAGAGTTGCAGAACCGCGGTTTCGATGCTTCGCTGAACGTCATCGCCTTCCAGGACCTCCGCCGCCAGCTCTACTGGACCATCGGCGTGAATGCCAACCGCAACAAGAACAAGATACGCAAGATCTCCAACGAGCTCCAGGCGCTCAACGAAAAACAGCTCGCGAGCGAGGATGCGCCCCTGCCGATGTATCAGGAAGGACAGTCGACCACGACCCTCTTCACCGTGCCGTCGCTGGGCATCGACCCGTCATCGGGCCAGGAGGTCTACCTGAAGCGCAACGGCGAGAAGACCTTCAAGTGGGACCCCGTCGACAAGGTGCCTGTGGGTGACACGAACCCGAAGGTGAGCGGTGCCATCAACTCGTCGCTCAACTGGCAGGACTTCTCCTTCTCGGTGAACATGACCTACCGCTACGGTGGCATCACCTACAACTCGACCCTCGTCGACAAGCTGGAGAACCGCAACGTCGCCTTCAACACAGACCGCCGTGCACTGACCAACCGCTGGCTGAAGCCGGGTGACGTGGCACGCTACAAGGCACTCGACCGCCAAGGTTCCGAGACACCGCAGAGCAGCCGTTTCATCATGGACGACAACGAGCTGAACCTCGCCAGCATCGCTGTGGGCTACCGTTTCCGCGACGACCAGTTCGCCTTCCTGCGCAAGTGCAGCATCCAGGCACTGAACCTCAACTTCACCACCAGTGACCTTGTGCGCTGGTCGACCGTGAAGATGGAACGCGGACTCGACTATCCGTTCGCCCGTTCCTACACCATGTCGCTCTCTATCATCTTCAAATAACACCAATCCTCACAAGATATACGCATTATGAAACACAACAAACTGCATATAGCCGTCTGCGCGGTGGCTGCCGCCCTGCTCAGCTCGTGCTCCGACTGGTTTGACATCAGTCCGAAGACCGACGTGAAAGCCGAAGACCTGTTCGAGACCGAGACCGGCTTCCAGAGTGCGCTTGCCGGCATCTACATCGGCATGACCGACCAGTCGGCATACGGCGCCAACTTCACCTTCGGGCAACTCGACAAGATGGTGCAATACTACGACCGCCTGCCGAGCAACGAGAACGACCCCGCCGTCATCTTCCAGTATGACGTGGAGAACGAGACCTACAACAGCAAGTCCGTCCTCGCCTCCATGTGGGCCAAGTCGTACAACCTCATCGCCAACACCAACAACTTCCTCTCCTGGCTGGACCGCAACGGCGAACGTGTCATTCGCCAGGAACAGGACCGCAAGATGATGCGCGGTGAAGCCCTTGCCCTGCGCGGCTTCCTCCACTTCGACCTGCTACGTCTGTGGGGACCGATGTACCGCTCCGACTCCACCGCCCTGTCCATCCCCTACCGCGTTGTCGCCGATGCCAGCCGTCAGCCACTGCTCCCTGCCAACCAGGTGATGACCCGCATCATGGCAGACCTCTCGGCAGCCCGCGAACTGATGAGCTATGAGAAAGGTACCTCCCTGGAGGAAAGTACCCGACGCTTCCGCCTGAACTATTATGCCATCACCGCTCTCATGGCACGTGTATGCAACTACCGGGGCGACAAGGCAGAAGCATTGGCTTACGCCGACGAGGTCATCAACGACTGCGGCATCTATCTGATGGACGAAAGCCGCAATGACCCCGCTCTCTTCGGCGAGACACTCTTTGCACTCAACATCTACGAGATGTCCGAGAACTACCAGAGCCTCTGGGCAGTGGGACCGACCTTCAACACCCAGCTCTCGTGCACACAGACCAAGCTGGACCAGATTTTCGAGACCAACGGTGTGGGCAACAACGACATGCGTGCCCGTCGCAACGAAGCCTTCCTGATGTACGACGACACCAACGAAGCCATCTCGCGCAAGTATATCAAGAACGACGACGGGGTGCTCCCGCTCATCCGCCTGTCAGAGATGTACTACATCATGTGTGAAAGCTCCCCGCTCGACCAGGCAGCCAAATACATCAACGAGGTACGGCAGAAACGGGGTATCTCGCGCACGAACGACTACACCTTCACTTCGGACGAGCAACGCCTCGACGCGCTCAACCTCGAATACCGCAAGGACTTCTACGCCGAAGGACAGTATTTCCACTTCCTGAAGCTGCACGAGATGACCACCTTCCTCAACTGCCCCCTCACCGGCGGCATGACCGCAGAGCAGTATGTCTTCCCCCTGCCTGACGCCGAGCGCGAATATGGCTGGACCGACAGCATGTCGGGGACGACAGGCAGCGACAGTGAAGAAGCACAGTAAAATGACCTACTAAACAAGTAAAGAACAATGAAGAAAGTATATACCCTCCTCGCCTTGGCGGCTGCCCTGTGCGCCACTTCGTGCAACGAGAACGAAGTGCCTTTCTACGCAGCCGGTTCCGACGGCATCTATTTCAACTATGAGGACGAAAACCAAGCCAACTTCGAGGCTTCGGTGAACTTCGCCGACTACATCGTGGGCGACTCTGCCTTCCTGAGCGTACCCGTCAAACTGAAGACCCTGGGATACCTTGCCGATCATGACCGTCGCGTGGTGCTGAAGGAGAATCCCGTGGAGTCCTACCAGCAGGCAACCATCGAGATACCGGAAATCATCATGCCTGCCGGAGAGACCGAGCTGGACGTAGTCATCAAGGTGCTCCGTCCGGCTGAAATCAACACCCGCTATGCCGTACGGCTCACCATCGACGGTAACTCGTCGGAGAGCCAGATAGGCTCAGGCGTCACCGAGAAGGCTGCCTTCACCATCTACTCGGAGGAGACTTACAGCCAGCCTGCCAACTGGAACAACGTCACCCGCTTCTTCGGCACGTGGACACTCGAGAAGCATATCTTCCTGGCACGGGTGACCGGCAACGACCAGTACACCTCCGATCCCTCGATGGGCGAAAGCTACAACGTGGCTGCCGTCGACTCCATCCGCACCTACTACGCCGAACACCCCGAAGCGGAGAAGACCATCGACATCCCCCTGCTCGCCATCAGCATGTGGAGTCCGTACCAGTACGCACAGCCTCCCTATTGGAATGCCCTGCACGACCGCTACCTGGGAAGCTACAACCCCACCATGTTCGGCAACTACTGCCAGTCCTACAACATCAACACCGTCAATGAGTATGACGAGTTCACCGGCACGGAAGACAACCTGAGGGAGGTCAACAAGAAAGCGGTCTACGCCATGACCAGCTACATCAACCAGCAGTTCCAGATGGGCTCCTCGGTATCCAACGCCTCGACCGGCTTCCGCGTACCGTTCCTCGACGAGCTCTTCGACGAATACCAGTTCGCCGAACCCTACTGGTGGGTCAACTTCCCGACCAATACCCCGGCAGGCGGTACACCCACAGGCATCTACATCGACGACTACTATGGCACCTACTCGGAGAGCAAGTACCGCTTCATGCTCAAGACCATGCTGGCTGTACGCGGCAACGACGGCTTCTCGTGGGGCGACATGTTCCCCGTGTGCGACAACTTCATGGGTGGACTCGGCTGGGACTACATGCTCATGCCTGCCGACGCACAGCAGCTCATCCGCACCTGCCATGAGATGTTCCTCTCGGAGTATGACAAGAACCCCGATGCCTACGACTTCACTTTCCCGCGCACCCTCGTCTTCCCCGACGACAGCGGCTCAGGAAAAGACAAAAAGTAACCCTCACCGAAAAACGAACAACGTATGAAAAAGATATTATTCGGACTGCTGACCCTCGGCACCGTCGTCCTGGGCGGATGCTATGAAGACAAGGGCAACTACAGCTACAACTTCGGAGACATCAACAGTGTGGACACCCTCAGATTCACACCCGAAGCTTACTCCGGTCTCAACGGCTGGATCATCGACTTCATGAAGAGTGGCGAAGCCGACACCGTGACCGAACGCGTCACGGTGAACCCCACATTCTCGGCTCCCGACAAGGCGGACCAGATGGACTACTACTGGTACCGGCAATACACGTGGAACGGGCAAACCGTGAAAGACACGCTCACCACACCCGGATACATGGACGTGCTCATCCCCGAGAACGGCAATGTGAGCTACAGAGTCATCCTCGAACTGCGCGACCGCGAAACGGAAATCTCCTACTTCACCCAGCTGACCGTGAAGACCCGCGAATGGTACACCAACAGCCTCTTCGTGCTCCACGGCAACTCCACACAGAACCAACGGCTGGGCAACGTTGAGTTCCTCGGCGACGAACCGACCATCACCCTCGATGCCTTCGAGCGCTCGAACACCGACCCGAACCTGCACGAGCCTTTCAAGAATGCCCGCGTACTGGGCTTCCGCATGAACCTGTATGATGCCGAAATGGTGGTCTTCAAGACCAACGGCGAGGCGGAAGTCTACAACCCCTTCGGCTTGAAACGCCTCCAGGACACCTACTTCGTGATGCCTCCCGTCGCCGTTGGTTCCAACCTCTTCGTCGCCAAAACACTCATCAACGAAGACCCGGCAGCGGCAAACAACGACTTCCGCTGCGTCCTGAGCAACGACGGACGGTTCTACATCTCGCGCAGCTCGTTCCGCTTCTATGAACCGGGACTCAACACCGAGAACACCGAGCACCTCACCACCGACCAGTACCGCGTCAGCATCGGCACACGGACGGGAGACTACTACGTCTTCTGGGACGACCAGGGCAAGCGGTTCATCCACAACGCCATCGGTGGCAACAGCTTCCCGCGCCTCGACACCGACGGACGGGAGACGGCAAGCCTCATCACCCCCGTGCTCGACTCACACATCGACGCCGGCATCCTGGCGAAGCTCTCCGGCATGCAGCCCGTCTATGCCTATATGAACAACTTCAACTACTTCCAGTCTGCCGACGAGATGCGCTTCCTCTTCTACGACCCTGCCACGGAAAGCAACATGATGTGCATGCTCACGGTGGACGGAGGCGGCGGCAAGACCAAGGCTGTCACCCGTGCCGACAAGGATGAAGAAAGCACTGCCATGTTCGCAGCCGACACCCTCAGCCTGGACGGTCTCCACATCGAACCGGGGACTCCGGTAGTCTACACGGGTGCCTACTCGCTCGACTTCTTCTTCTACGCCGACGGCTCCACCCTCTACCGTTACAATGTGCAGAGCGGCGACCAGGACATCATCTACGAGGCCCCTTCCGGCTATGAGATTGTCCTCCTGAAGTTCCGGCAGAATATAGACTACCTGTACTGGGGCAACCTGTACCGCTACCTCTCCATCGGTCTGAACCGGAACAACGAAGGCGCCGTAGCGGAAATCAAGCTGACGGCAGCGGGTGACCTGGACGAATCCTTCGAGCCTCAACTCTACGAAGGCTTTGACCGCATCACCGACGTGCAGTTCTGCAACGAACGCATGTACACCGCCGAATAAACCTTTCAATCACATTCGCAGGCTCAACCGTCCACCCGGACGGTTGAGCGTACGCGAAGCCTAAAAACCTTACATAAACATGTTACACCTACGAACTCTTTTCAGCGCCCTGGGACTGTGCGGCTGCCTCTGCCTGCAAGCCCAGCAACCCGTGACCGTCAGCGGGACTATCGAGGGGGTCAGCTCCGGCAGACTGCTGCTCGTTGTCCCTGTCGGCGAAACACAGACAGACACCCTTGCCACCGCAGACATCACACCGCAGGGCAACTTCACCCTGAAAGCCACACTCACTGAACCGACGGGTGCGCACATCATGCTGGAGAACTACCTGGGAGGCTTCTTCTTCTTTGCCGAACCGGGCAAGACCTACGAGGCACGCCTGAGCAACGGCGAGGGCTCTCACATCCGCGGCGAAGGACTGCAAGTGGAATGGTTGCGCTACCAGGCGGACGTACAGTCCATCAACGCCCGTCGCGACTCCATGCAGCAGGCCTTCGACAACCTCCGCGCACAATCCAAGTTCCGCAGCGCCAGCGAGGCAAACAAACGGCTGGAAGCCTACACGCAGGAGAGTGGCGACCAGGTGCGCCGCTTCCTTGCCGCACACGACGACGTGCTCAACGCCTACATCGTCTACACCTATGCCTGTCAGCGTGAACTGGACGGAGCAGCCAGCCGGGCACAGTACAACCGCCTGGGCGAAAATGCACGCCGGAGCATCTACGGACGCATGCTCGCCCAACGTGCCGACCGGCTCGAAGCTGCCACCAGCGGCAAGCCTGCCCCCGACTTCACTCTTCCCACCCCTGACGGAAAGAACATCACCCTGAGCAGCGTGAAGGCGAAACTCCGCATCGTCGACTTCTGGGCATCGTGGTGCGGCCCCTGCCGGCTGAACAACCCGAAGCTCAAGGAGCTTTATGCCGCCTACAAGGACAAGGGACTGGAAATCATCGGCGTGTCGCTGGACACTGATACCCGCCGCTGGACGGACGCCATCGCCAAGGACGGACTGCCCTGGATTCAGGTGTCGTCGCTCAAAGGGTGGAAGTGCCCCGTGGCAAGCCTCTACGGCGTGAGTGTCGTCCCTGCCATATTCGTCATCGACGCCAACGGCAACATCATCGCCACCGAACTGCGGGGCGATGCCTTGAAAGAATTCATTGCAAAACACCTTTAACACCAACCATTTATGAAAGCATTCACCATCCTGCTCTTCGCCTGTAGCCTTGCCGCGAGTACGTACGCCCAAGATACCTACAAGCTGACCGGAGAACTGACGGCTGACTCGCGCAAAGCCGTCAAACAACTGTTCATCACTTATGAAGACGAGCTGGGCAACACCGTCAAGCTGGACTCTGCCCAGGTGAAACGTGGCAAATTCACGTTCGAGGGGACCATCCCCGCCCATGTGGAGAAAGTCAGCCTGAGCGGCTTCCCCCGGGAGAGCCTCAGCTTCTTCCTCGACCCCGGCGAACTGACCGTCACGGGACTGGACGCACAGGCACCTGCCAAGGCACGTGTCACCGGCTCACACAACAACGACATATATAATAAGGTGAAAGACCTGGAGGCACAAAGTCTGCAAGCCGCCGCCGAGAAGGTCAAAGCCTACGAAGCATCGCTCCCCGCCGACATCAAGAACGACCCGGCACAGCTGAAGAAGTATGTCGCAGCCGAATCTGAACGGCAACAGGCACTGGCACGCCTCGACGTGATGGACTTCATCGCCTCCAACCTCTACGAGCCCATCGCCGTCTGGTTGGTCAACGACTACTGCCGCGACTACTTCTCTCCCTACACCATGCAGCGTGACATCCTTGTCGCCCTCCCTGCCTCCTGCCAGAACCATCCGCTCTATCAGGAGATGCTCAGCTTTGCCCTCAGCAGCGACCTCAAGTCGGGCGTTGACGCTCCGGTCATCGTGGGACGCGACCTTGACGGCAAACGTCTCTCTTCCGCTGACCTGAAAGGCAAGTACGTCCTCGTACACTTCTGGTCGTCCCAGGACCCCGCCTCCACCGCTGAAACAGCCAAGCTGAAAGAAGCACTGGAAGCAGCCCGTAACTTCGGCCGGTTCGCAGTGCTGAGCTATTCGCTCGACACCGACGCCCGGGCATGGGCGGATGCCGTCACCCGTCTGGGCATGACCGATCCGAACTGGCACCACGCCTCCGCACTCAAAGGCATGGACTCCAAGCCCGCCCGCCTTTACCAGTTCAAGAAGCTGCCGTTCAGCGTCCTGCTCAACCCACAAGGGAAAATCATCGAGATGGAGCTCCGCGGCGACAACATCGTCAGCAAGGTGACACGCATCGCCGAGGGAATCGAGACTTACGAATAAACGAACCAAAAAACACGAATTGATATGCTACAGAAACTATTGCTTACCTGCCTGATGTGTGGCGGAGCAGCCTTGTCTGCATGGGCACAGCAGACCTGCGTCATCGAAGGCACGTTCACCAACGACCGCCTGCGCCACACCGACAAAGCCATCGATAAAGTCTATCTCAACCGGATGGATGAGATGGAGAACCTCATCCCCGTCGACTCCGCCCTAGTGAGCGACGGCAAGTTCACCCTCAACCACGCACTCACCGACTACCACGGAGCCGAAGTCTACCTGCTTAGCGGATTCGACAATGGATACAGCGTCTTCTTCGTAGAACCGGGAACGGTGTCGCTCCGCATCGACGCAGCCTACCCCATTGGTGCTCGTGCCACGGGTACGCCTGCCAACGACCTCTATGAAGAGTACAAGAAGATTGCTGCCAAATGTACCCAGACACAGATTGACTCCCTCCGCGCGTTCCAACAGAGCCGCCCTGCCGGATGGATTGACTCCGACGACGGAGTGGCTGCCCGCGCCCGCATCGGTGGAGAGGCAAAGATGCGGACGAACCTGGAGCGCACCCGCTTCCTGCTCGACCACAATGACTCGGCTCTGGCTCCCCTGATGATGCGCAAGGAGCTGCTCTACACGCTCAGCGACGATGCAGCCAACGACCTGCGTCAGAGCGTCAGCCCCTCCCTGGAACAACATCCCTACACCGAAGCCTTCTCCAATGCAGTCCTTGCCCGCCACATCGACATAGGTTCCGAGCTGCCCAACATCGTCATGCCGACGACCGACGGCAAGAAGCTTACCCTGAAAGACTTCCGCGGCAAGTATGTCCTGCTCGACTTCTGGGCATCGTGGTGCGGTCCCTGCCGACGCGAAATCCCCTACGTCATCAAGCTCTACAACGAGACACGCGACCTGAAGGACAAGTTCGTCATCGTCAGCTTCTCGCTCGACAACAAGCAGAAGAGCTGGCTCGACGCCATCCCTGCCATGGGCATGCAGCTCCCCGACTGGGTACATGCATCCGACCTGCATGGGTGGAACTCCCCTGCCGCACAGACGCTCGGCATCTCAGCCATCCCCAAGATGTTCCTGCTTGACCCTGACGGCAAGCTCATCGCCGTCGACCTGCGGGGCGACCTGATGATTCAGAAGGTGAAAGAGCTGCTGCAACAATAAGGCAGCCCCACGTTCTCTCTCAACGACAAAGGCACAAAGCCACCGACGCTTCATCCTGATGCGGGATGAGTCACGTTGTGGCCTTGTGCCTTTGTCGTTCCATGCCGAATCCATATCAGCGAATACGCCAGACACAAGCGTCCGGCAGAGGAAACACAAGTGTTTCACACGTCAAACACAGGTGTTTCATGCATCAAACACAAGTGTTTGACGACCTAAGTATCATACCTTACTGACCAAAGTATAATACTTAGGCTGGCAAAGTATAATACTTAGGTGGTCTAAGTATTATACTTTGATTAGCTAAATATAATACCTTGTATCTCAAACACCTGTGTTTGACACACAAAACACAGGTGTTTGACACACAAAACTCCTGTGTTTAGCACGCCGGACACAAGTGTTCAGCGGACCAGACACAGGAGTTTGACGGGAAAGACCTTTCCATGCAGGGCAGGCTTCCCGACCGATTGGGGTTTATTCACCGACGGGAATCAAGTCGAGCGCACACGGAAGCATCTCGTGCGTCCCTTCGAAAATCACCAGACGGGTGTTGGCAGCTTCCCGCTGCAACCAGATTTGACGGTCGCCCAGCTTCAGCGTCGGGTCAGCCGTCGGCTCACAGCGGAGGGTCAGCAGACGGATGGTCTCATCCTCCGAGACCAGGTCGGCATGTACAAACGCCTGACGGTTGGCAGCCTCCGACTGTGCCAGCCCGTATTTCCAGTCACCCACCACACGGTTGTACATGTTGATGGCATGTGTGACGGGGACGGAGCCTGTATAGCCGTCGTGTACCCCTTCGTAAATGAAGAGTTGCGAAGTCCGGCGCTGCTTGCGGGGGATGACTCCATAGAGCGGAGAGCGTCTGCGTGCCTCCGCCGCGTCAAAATTCTCTCCGACGGAACCGGTAGCCTGCTCAATGTGCCCGGCATACTTGTTGCCACGCGCTTTCGACTCCCAGTACCACGCCTCCAGGTCGGATATGGGCGCCCATGCCGAGAACGACTTCACGGGACAAGTCACGTTCATGTATGCCAGCAGCGTCGCCATGCCTCCTCCCGAGACACCGATGACGTGTACCTCCTTCGCATCTGCCCCGGTTGCCTTCACCGCATACTCGATGGCTTCCTGCAGGTTCTTCACCACCCGCTCGCTTCCCATCGCCTCGGGGCGCGTGTTGGCTCCCTGAAAGTCGGGATGGATGTAGTTGTAGTTCCGTGCCTTTGCCTCTGCTGCCAACGGGTCAGCCTGCCGGTAGTCGCCACTCCAGGTGTGGAGGCTGACGATGAGCGGACGGCCCGGCTCCGTCGCCTGATAGAGATAGGCCTTTTGCGGACGGCTGTCCACCTTCGACGGGATGTCGACTATGGTGAAGTCGGCACTCCAACGGGCAGCAGATGTGTCATCCCACTGCGATGTCTGTGCGGCATGCTTGACTGCGGTCTGAGCCTGACAGGGGAGAGACACCGCTCCTCCCCACAGCAGGGCAGCAACCGCCAATGATAAAACAGGGTATTTCATAGTCTTGATGTTGTGATTTGTCATGATTCAGCTTTTACTATGACGTTTCTGGCACTGAAAAGTTTAGTATTTCTCTCGTTTTTTATCGAGTTAAAAAACTTGCTCAATAAATACTTCGGAGTGACATTCACATCAGGTCCAACATATACCCGGCTTCAGCTGGTCAAAATAAATTGATAAGGAGACAAAATACTCATCACATCCAGCAAAT